>JADGHA010000162.1 GCA_019689695.1 Micromonosporaceae bacterium
TTATAACACACCGCCGCCTGGCGCAGCCGGGCGGCGTCCGCCGCAAGGTGGCTCAGGTAATCCATGCGGCCAGCCAAGCACACCGGTACGACGCGACGCCGCGCATTTTTTAGCCGCGCATTTTCACTTGACCGGCTGCACCACGTAGAACCGGGGCATCGGCCGCACCTGCAGCCGGATCCTGGCACCGGTGCGGTGCAGCTGGTAGCCGAGCGCGCCGAGCGTGGCGACCAGCGAGACCAGGCCACCCAGGTAGAGGCAGGCGCGCGCGCCGAGCACCTCGGCGAACCAGCCGTTCAGTATCGCGCCGGGCGGGTTGGTCCCGAGGAAGACCAGCACGTACAGGGCCATCACCCGACCCCGGTACGCGGAGTCGACGCCCATCTGCACCCGCTGGTTGGACGCCTGCGCGTAGAACACCATCAGGAACCCGGTCAGCGCGAGCAGTGCGGCCATCGTCCAGAAGGTGGGCGCCAGCCCGGCCACCGCCTCGGCCACCGAGAACCCCACGCCCGACCCCAGGACGAGGTAGACCGACGGCCGGGCCCGCCGGCCGCTGCCGGCCAGCGCCCCGCCCAGCGCGCCGACCGCGAGCGCGGTGCTGAACAGCCCGAAGGATGCCGCGCCGGTGTGGAACACGGTCTTCGCCAGCAACGCCAGGCTGACCTGGAAGTTGAAGCCGGCCAGGCCGACCACGAGCAGCAGCGCGATCGGCAGCAGCAGGTCCGGCCGCTGCCATACGTGCCGCAGCCCGTTCACGATGCTGGCCTGCGCCCGCTGGTCGGGCGACGGCAGCGCCTCACGGTACAGCTCGGCCGGGCGCATCTGCGCCAGCCCGACCACCGGCGCGAGCGTCGCCGCCGTGCTGATCAGGAAGACCGGCCCGGTGCCGAGCAGCGCGATCGCGAGGCCGGCCAGCGCCGGGCCGACGATCCGGGCCGAGTTGAAGGTGGCCGCGGACAGCGCCAGCGCATTGGGCAGCAGCTGCCGGCCGACCAGCTCGGAGACGAACGCCTGGCGCACCGGCGTCTCGATCGCGTTGGACATGCCGAGCACGGCGGCGAAGACGAAGACGTGCCACAGCCGTACCACGCCGGTGGCGACCAGGGTGGCCAGCATCAGGGAGGCGGTCCCGTACGCGGCGTTCGCGGCCAGCAGCAGCCGCCGCTTGTCGTACCGGTCGGCGAGCTTCCCCCCGTACAGGGTGAGCAGCAGAACCGGTGCGAACTGCAGGGCGGTGACCAGGCCCAGCGCGGTGGGTGAGTTTCCGGACAGCTGCAGCACCAGCCAGTCCTGGGTGGTGAACATCATCCAGACGCCGACCAGCTTCACCAGCTGGCCGGCGGCGAAGAGCCGGTAGTTGCGGACCTGCAGGGACCGGAACGTTGTGCTCAGCCTTGCCCGCACGCGGGGTTGCGCCTCCTCGATCGTACACTCCATCCACAGTGGACGAAGCGGACGGCCGTGGGAAGGCGCCAACCCGCCGCAGGGTGGACCGGGTCAGGCCCGGGTCACCCGGTGCAGGATCTCCGCGGCCCGGCGGAGGACCTCCCGCTCCTCCGGACTCAGCTCGGCCAACCGGCTCGACAGCCACTCGTCGCGCGCCCGCTCGTACTGGCTGAGCAGCGCCCGCCCCGACTCGGTGGTCGACAGCACGACCTGCCGTCGATCGGTCGGGTGCGGGGCGCGCTGCACCAGGCCGCGCTCCTCCAGCTTGGCGACCAGCTTGGTCACGGTCGGCGGCTGGACCCGCTCGGTCTCAGCGAGCTCGCTAGGGGTGAGCGCCCCGCCCAGCTCGAGGCTGGTCAGCGCAGAGAACTGCGCCACCGTCAGGTCGCCCACCGGACGGTTCTGCCGGGAGCGCCGGTTGAACCGGTAGATCGCGTCACGCAGCGTCGTCGCGAGCTGTGTGGTCGTCGTCGTGCGCCTCGCCATCACCGCCCGCTCCGTCACAGTAGTTAGCTTAGCTAATAAGCATGGGTAACGACCAGGAGTTATGACTGCGGTCACCCCGCGCCAGGTCAGAACAGCCAGGTCTCCAGGGGGCCACGCAGGAAGTACAGCACGAACAGCAGGGCGACCGCCCACAGCAGCGGGTGGACCTCGCGGTGCCGGCGCCGGACGGCCTTGATCAAGGCGTACGTGATGACCCCCGCCCCGATCCCGTTCGAGATCGAGTAGGTGAACGGCATCACGACGATGGTCAGGAACGCCGGGAGGGCGATCTCGTAGTCATTCCAGTCGATGGTCCGCACCGCGGTCATCATCAGGAAGCCGACCACCACCAGCGCGGTGCTCGCCGCCTCGAACGGCACGATCCTGACCAGCGGCGCCAGGAACATGGCGAGCAGGAACAGCACCCCGGTGACCAGGTTCGCCACCCCGGTCCGGGCACCCTCCGCGACCCCGGACGCGCTCTCGATGTACGAGGTGTTGCTGGACACGCTCGCCGCCCCGCCCGCGGCCGCAGCGATCGAGTCGACGAAGAGGATCTCCCGCGTGCGCGGCGGGGTGCCGCTTTGGTCCAGCAGGCCGCCCTCCTGGCCGACCGCCACCATCGTGCCCATGGTGTCGAAGAAGTCGGTCAGCAGCAGGGTGAACACGAACATCAGCGCGACCAGCCAGCCGGCCCGGCTCCACGAGTCGAACACGTTGAAGTGCCCGAGCAGCGACAGGTCCGGCGTGTCCACAATGGCATCCGCGGCGGGCAGCTTCGGGACGTTGAGACTCCAGCCGTGCGGGTTCGGGTTGGGGCCACCGGAGGGCCCGACGTGGGCGATCGCCTCCACGATGATGGCCAGCACCGTCGTGCCGATGATGCCGATGAGGATGGCGCCCCGGATCCGGCGCACCACCATCACCAGGGTGGCCAGCAGCCCGACCACGAACACGAAGATCGGCCACGTGACGAGCTTGTTGTCGATGCCCAGGGTGAGCGGCGGCGAGCCGACCAGGCCATGCACGAACCCGGCGTCGGCGAACCCGATGACCGCGAGGAACAGTCCGATGCCGACCCCGATCGCGGTCTTCAGCTGGGTGGGCACGGACCGGAAGACCGCGGTACGCAGGCCGGTGAGCACGAGCACCGCGATGATCACCCCCTCGATGAACACCAGACCCATGGCGTCCGCCCAGGTCATCTGGGGTGCGATCTCGAACGCCACCAGCGCGTTGACGCCCAGACCGGCGGCCAGCGCGAGCGGGAACCGGCCGACCACTCCCATGAGGATGGTCATCACGCCGGCCACCAGTGCGGTCGCGGCGGCCAGCGCGGTCTGGGAGAGCTGCTGGTTGTCCCCGTCCCTGGCACTGCTGAGGATCAGCGGGTTGAGCACCACGATGTACGCCATGGTGAAGAAGGTGGTGAACCCGCCGCGAATCTCGCGGCCCAGGGTGGAGCCGCGCGCGGAGATCTCGAAGTACCGGTCGAAGGCGCTCCCCGTCACCTCAGGAAGGTCCCGGGTCGGTGTACGCAGCCGGCTCATTGTGACGCGCCTCTCAGCAGGGGATCATCAGATGCGCGCATACTGCCATCGTGCCCAGCCAAGAGCAACTGCCCCGGCCCCTCGACCCGCCGATGGTCCCGTTCGCAGTCGGCGGGATGCTGGCCTGGGCCGTGGCCGGCCTGGTCCTGCTGCTGGCCCGGGACTGGCTGGACCGGCACGGGCACACCGGCTGGCTGTGGATCTGCCTGGCCGGCTTCCTGCTCGGGCTGCCCGGCCTGGCCATCATGCTGCGGCACGACGCGAACCGGCGCACCAGGCGCCGGCAGCCGGTCAGCTGACCTCGACCTCGCCGTCGTCGTACACCGTGGTCAGCTCGTCCACCGCCGCCTCCGGCTGCAGCAGCACCTCGGAGTGGGCCCCGCAGCCGTGGTCCGCGCTCACCACCCGCCCGTCGTCGGGCGCGTACACGTTTCCGCACACCCCGAACGCCTGCCGCAGGCTGCCGGCCAGCGGCAGGTAGAAGCCGCAGCCGCCGCACCGGGCGGCGCGCGGCGCGGCCACGGAGATCGGGGCGCCTGGCCCGTGCTCGCCGTCGTACCAGCGCTGCGCCGTCTCCATCCGGCCTTCCCGGGACATCACCCGGGGCCGGCCCAGCCCGAGCTCCCAGGCGACCTCCTCCACCGCCGGGTCGTCGGAGTGCAGGTAGCCGGGGACCAAGCGATCGTCGTCGTGGCGCGTCGGCAACAGGTCGCCCACTCCCAGGTCACCGGGTTGCAGGCGGTCCTGCCAGGGCACCCAGCTGGGCGCCAGCAGCGCATCCGGGCCGGGCAGCAGCACCGTCTCGCAGACCGTCACGTGCCGGCTGCGCGGCACCCGGGTCACCGTCACCGCCCAGCGCCAGCCCCGGTAGCCGGGCAGCAGGCACTCGAAGAAGTGGGTGACCAGCCGCTCCCCCTCGCTGACCACCGACAGGTGCTCGCCCACCATGTCCGGCTCCACCTCGGTGATGGCCAGCCGGGCGAGGTCGACGGCCTGCGCGCACACCTGGTCGACGCGCGCGCTGCGGTGGGCGGCTGTCCTGGTCACGCCGGATATTCTCGCTCAAACGGGCTGCGCTGTGTTGCGGGGACTCCCCGATGACTGGACCAGATGGGACAGGATGGTCTTCATGCCGCTCATCCGCACCTTCGGGTACGTCGTCGGCGCGGCGCTGCGCGGCGCCGGCCGGCTGACCCGCGGCACGGCGATCGGCGGCCGCTGGATGCGCCGCGGCATGGTGCGGATCCGCGACCGCGGCGCGGCCGGCGAGGTGGGCATGAAGCGGCTGCTCGACCTGCACGCCGCCTCGTACGCCGGGGACGCGCTGATCACCATCGGGCTGGCCGGGACCATCTTCTTCTCCGCCGCGACCAGCGAGGCGCGCGGCAAGGTCGCCCTCTACCTGCTGGTGACCATGGTCCCGTTCGCGCTGCTCGCCCCGGTCGTGGGGCCGCTGCTGGACCACTTCCGGCACGGCCGGCGCTACGCGCTGGCCGCGACCATGCTCGGCCGCGCGTTCCTGGCCTGGCTGATCTCCGACTACATCCACGACTTCGGCCTCTACCCGGCCGCGTTCGGGGTGCTCGCGCTCTCCCGAGCGTACGGCGTGGCCCGCTCCGCGGCGGTGCCCCGGCTGCTGCCGGAGCGGCTCGGCCTGTCCGAAGCGAACGCCCGGGCCAGCGTCTACGGCACCATCGCGGCCACCGTGGTGACCCCGATCGGGGTGGCCGCGTTCCAGGTCGGTCCACAGTGGCCGCTACGGATCGCGTCGGTCATCTTCCTCGTCGGCATGGTGAACGCGCTACGGCTGCCCCCGCGCGCCGACTCCGACGCCCCGGAATCGATGCCGCGGCTGTTCCAGCTCGGCCTGCGCCGGGCCCGCAAGGGCGGGAAGGTGCTCAGCGGGCGGCAGGTGACCGCGGCGGTGGTCGGCTCGGCCACCTTCCGCGCGCTCTACGGGTTTCTGCTGCTGTTCGGCGCCTTCGCCCTCAAGTCCGGCGACCTGCACACCGACCTGCTGGGCATCCACCTGAGCACCGGCTTCGCCCTCGGCCTGGTGGGCGGCGCGCTGGCCGTCGGCACCTTCCTGGCCAGCGCGGTCGGTGCCCGGCTGAGCATCCGGCGCCCGGCCGGGCTGCAGGCCGGCTGGCTGATCGTGGCGGCCGCGGTCGGCCTGCTCACCACCCTGCGGTTCAGCCTGCTCATGGTCAGCCTGCTCGGCCTGGTGGTGGCGATCGGCAACGGGCTGTCCAAGATCGCCGCGGACGCGGCGATCCAGGAGCGGATCGACGAGCGGGTACGCGCCAGCGCGTTCGCCCACTCCGAGACGATTCTGATGCTGGCCTGGGTGGCCGGCAGCGGGGTCGGGCTGGTCCCCATCCACGGCCGCGTCGGGTTCGCCGTCGCCGCCGGGTTCGCCGTGCTCGCCGCGGCCCGGGCGGTACTGGTGGCCGGGCGGCTGCGCCACGAGAAGCTCAGCGGCCGGTCCGTGGCGCGGCCCGGGTCGGCGTCGTCACCGCCGGCCTCGCGGCCCACCTCGTCGCCACCGGCCCAGCCCACCTCCACACCACCGGCCCGGCCCACCTCCGCGCCGCCGGCCCGGCCCACCTCCGCGCCGCCGGCCCGGCCCACCTCCGCGCCGCCGGCCGGCTCCGCCGCGGACGAGCCGCCGCCCGGGTTCCACATCTACCGGCCGAGCGCGACCGACCCGCGTAACAGTCGTGAGGGCTCCACCGGGCAGCCACGGCCGACCTGGCCTGAGCCCGGCAACCGGTGACGCAGGTCCACCGGCCACCGGGGCGGCTGCTCGTGGTCACCGCCGTCCAGGCCGAGTACGAGGCGATCCGCGCGGGCCTGCCGGAGTACGCCCGCAGCGGCAGCTCCACCATCGACGTCTACCCGGTGGGAGTCGGCCCGGCCGCAGCCGCCGCCGGCACCGCCCGGCTGCTCGCGCTCGCCGAGGCGGCCGGCCGGCCGTACCGGGCCGTGCTGTCGGCCGGCGTGGCCGGCGGCTTCCCCGGCCGGGCCGCGGTCGGCGCGACCGTTCTCTGTGTCCGGTCAATCGCACCGGACCTCGGGGCACAGTCGCCGAACGGCTTCATCTCCATCGACGAGCTGGGCTTCGGCACGGCCGTCCTGCCGGCCGACCCGGGGCTGCGCACCGTCCTGGCCGCCCGGCTGCCCGACGCCATCCACGGCGACGTGCTCACCGTCTCGATGGCCACCGGCACCGCCGGGACCGCGGCCGCACTGGCCCGCCGGCACCCGTCGGCGGTCGCCGAGGGCATGGAGGGCTTCGGCGTGGCGACCGCCTGCGCCATCTCCCAGGTGCCCTTCGCCGAGCTCCGGACGATCTCCAACCTGATCGGCCCGCGCGACCGTTCGGCCTGGCGCCTCGGCGACGCCCTGCACGCGCTCACCGTCGCCGCGGCCAGCCTCGCCCGGTGACCGAGCCGGCGGCCCGGGCAGGATCAGCGTGAGCCGGCTCAGCCGTGGCCACGCCGCGGTGGACCGATCCACTGTGGAAGGGCCCCGATCACACAGCGGGCGCCGGGTCCCGCAAGGCGGGTACGCCCGCCCCGTCCGGCCCATGCCTCGGGTGACTGGAGACGGCTGACGTAGCTTAAGGGCGTGACCGCTGTTGCCCCCTTGTCGCTGGCCATCTCGCCGTGCCCGAACGACACGTTCGCCTTCCACGCCCTGGTGCACGGGTTGGTGCCGGGCGCGCCGCCGGTGACGGTGACCTACGCCGACGTGGACGTGACCAACACGGCCGCCGAGCAGGGCGCCTTCGACCTGGTCAAGGTGAGCTACGGCGCGCTGCCGTGGCTGCTCGACGCGTACGACCTGCTGCCCTGCGGCGGCGCGCTGGGCCGCGGCTGCGGGCCGCTGGTGCTGGCGCGGGAGCCGGGCGCGGACGTGGCCGGCGCACGGGTCGCCGTGCCCGGCGACCGGACCACGGCGTACCTGCTGTTCCGGCTGTGGGCCGCGGACCGCGCGCCGAGCCGGATCGAGGTGGTGCCGTTCCACCAGATCATGCCGGGGGTGGCCGACGGGCGCTACGACGCCGGGCTGGTGATCCACGAGGCCCGCTTCACCTACCCGCGCTACGGCCTGACCGCGCTGGCCGACCTCGGCGAGTGGTGGGAGGGCCGGACCGGGCTGCCGATCCCGCTCGGCGCGATCCTCGCCCGCCGCGGGGCCGTGGACGCCGGCCAGGCCGCGGCATGGGTGCGCGAGTCGGTGCGGTACGCCTGGGCGCACCCCGCGGCGAGCCAGGAGTACGTGCTCGCACACGCACAGGAGATGGAGCCGGACGTGGTCGCCCGACACATCGACCTGTACGTCAACGAGTTCACCGAGGACCTCGGCGAGGAGGGCTACGCCGCGGTGCGCGAGCTGCTGGACCGCTCGGCCGCGGCCGGGCTCACACCTCCAGTTCCCGGGCTACCGCGTGCACCAGCTTCGCCGCCTGCTGCGCGGTCTTCCGGTCCGGATGGCGCCCGCGGCGCAGGTCCGGCTGCACCTTCGCCTCCAGGTACTTGATCATGTCGTCGACCAGCCCGTGCAGCTCCTCGGCCGGGCGGCGGCGCAGCTCAGCCACGGACGGCGGCGCCTCGAGCAGCTTCAGGCCGAGCGCCTGAGTCCCCCTGCGGCTCTTCACCACGCCGAACTCGACCCGCTGACCGCCCTTGAGATCGGTGATGCCGGCCGGCAATGCACCCTTCGGCACGAACACGTCGCCGCCCTCGTCGCTGGTGAGGAACCCGTAACCCTTGTCCGCGTCGTACCACTTCACTCGACCCGTAGGCACCGCTGACCTCAACTCCGCATGAAGAAGAACGTGACAGCCGGCACGCTGCCTTCCCCAGGCTAACCATCCTTGAGCCAGGAGGCGAACTGGTCCAGCCCGGCCAGGACCGTGTCCGCACCGGCGCCGCGCAGCTCGTCGGCCGTGCAATGACCGGTGGTCACCCCCACCCCCACGACCCCGGCGGCCCGGGCCGCGGCCATGTCCGCGACGTGATCGCCCACATAGATCGAGACCGCATGCTCGACCAG
>JADGHA010000163.1 GCA_019689695.1 Micromonosporaceae bacterium
GAGCTGCGCGGGTAGGGGCAGGGGCGCGGGTCGTCGCCGCGGGCGCCCGCGGCGCGCCCCTCCGACACTGCCCTCGTGATGTCCTCGCGCGTGCCCACGGCATCACCTCTTGTTCTGGTGTTCGGCCTCGTTGATGCGGGCGCCGGCGGCCCATCGCTGCTTTTTGCCGGTCACCTGCTCGATGAACTCGGCCTGCGTGAGGCGGCCGTGCGTCGCCCACCACTCTTTCAGCTCATCCGATGCGCGCGCGTACGCGATGCGGGCCGGGCCAGAGAACAGGCTAAGCGGCGAGACGCCGGCGGCGCGGGCCTTCGGGTTCAACAGGATGCCGTTACACGCCTCGTCGGCGGCGAGCATCTGCCGGTACACGTACTCGTCGTACATGCGGCGGGCTTCGGCGCGGGTGATCGTGTGCCGCTCGTTCTGCTCGCCGTCGGTGTCGTCGCCGAACCTGCGGGCGGCCTCCGCTTTGAGGCTTTCCCAGAACTCGTCATCTTCGGCGAGGTTGCCCCACTGGTCGGGGCCCGGGGCGGGCGCCATCGCGTCGGCGAGGGCGTCACGGTCGGCGAGCAGGTCGTCGACCGCGTTCCCGGTGTCGGCCGGCGGCGGCAGGGTGACGGGCTCGCGGCGGTCGAACTCGGCGGCGATCCGGTCGAGCTCGGCCGCGGTGGCGTACTGCATGCACCACGCGAGCTCGTCCTCGCTGAGCTGGTCGAGGTCGTCGCGCAGCTGCCCTGCGGGGAACATGCGGGCGAGCATGTCGCGACGGTTGGCCTCGGCCTCGAGGGCGGCGAGCTCGGCGGCGTTGGCGCCGCCCTGCTCGATGGCGTGCCGTACCCGGTCGGCGAGCTGGTCGTCGGACAGGCCGACCAGATCGGGGCGCACGCCCGGGAGTCGGGCCGCGGTGTCGCGGCGGTCGAGCTCGGCGGCGATCCGTAGCGCGTCGTCGTTGTCGACGTGGCCGAGCAGGCGGCCAAGCTCGGTGTCGCTGAACTCGGTGAGCTGGTCGACCAGGCGCCCGCTGGGGGCGGCGCGGTCGAGTAGCTGCGCGAGGTCGCGGCGGTCGAGCTCGGCCTCGACGCGGGCGAGGGCCCGGTCGTCGAGGGTGCCGGATGCGACGGCGGCGGCGAGCTGCTGGTCGCTCATCTCGCGCGGGGTGAGCTGGTCGCCGGACCACACGCGGGCGGCCTCGACCTGCTCGCGGGTCGGTGTGGGGCGCGGTGTGGGCAGGTTGCCGGCGCCGACCTGCTCGCGGGTGCGGTTGCGGCGTAGGTCGGGGTGTGCGGCGAGGTGCTGCCGCATGGCGCCCTGCCACTGGCGCACCTTGGCGTTGGCGGCGCGCTTGGCCTCCGGGGTGACGGCGGCGGCGGCGCGCCGCTTGTACCGCCTGATGTGGCGTTCGATGGCGCGTTGCCGCTGCCCTGCCTTGTACCCGTCGGGGTCGCTGCGGGCCTGCTCGACGGTCGTCAGGCCGGGCGTGTACGCGCTCACGGAATGGCGGCAGTTGGGGTGTTGCAAGCCTGCGAGGCGGGCCTCGTCGAGCGATCCGGCGACGCGGACGCGGACCATGCGGCCGTCCTCGATGGCGTGCTCGACCTCGACCGTGCGCGCCCCCTCTGGGCCCGTGAGCGTCAACACCTTGCCTTCCCACGGGCGGCACAGGGGGCATTCGCGGGGGGCGTCGCTCACGACGACCAGCTCGATACCGGCCTCGGTGAGCGTGCGGGCGTGCGCCTCGGTGGCGGCCCGGGCAACGCTGGTGCGAACGGCCATCTCGGCGTAGGACGTGAGGGCCCACCGGCGGCCGGCGCGGTCCACGAACGACGTGATGCCCTGGTCGGCGAAACGGCGCATGGCGTCCTGCGTGGCCTGCCGTCGGGTGCCGGTGCCGAGCAGGGGGGTTGCGGTCACCTCCGCGATGATCCGGCGGAACCCGTCGACGACGGCCCGCAGGATGCTGCGGTGTGTCGCGGTCACCACCTGCACGGCCTCGGCGGCGAGGCGGTCGACGGCCTGTGCGTTCGGCGTGATGTCGTCGACCAGCTGCCGGGCGCGGTCGGACAGGGCGCCGAGCTCGGCGACCGCGGCGCGGTGTCCGCGGTTGTACGCCTCCGCCACGGCGTCGAACACCTCGAGGCGGGTTGCCTTGCCGAGCTCGTCGACGACGGCCTGTGCGCTGCGGCGCAGAGCTTGCACGGCGGCGAGCTTGCGCTCGGCCCACCCGGGGGCGTCGAGGCCGTCGGCGAGCTGCCGAGCGATGATCCGCAACAGGCGTAGCTCGGCGTCGGCGTACAGGTCGCGGGTGCGCTCGGCGAGGGGCTCCACCATCCCGGGGTGAATCGGCACGGTGTCACCCCCCCGTTGTGTCTACAGCAACACGCTTTGGCTGAGGGCCTGCGCGATGCGGGTGCGCGCCTTCGCGGCGTGCCCGGCGTGGTTCTCGCACCCCCACGCGCGGCGGCCCTCCATCGCGGCGGCGAGCAAGGTCGTACCTGCGCCCGCGAATGGGTCGATCACTAGGCCGCCGGGCTCGACTATCTGCACAATGGAACGCACCACGTCGAGCGGTTTCTGTGTGAGGTGCTGGCGTTTGTTAGGGCCGTTCTCGGCGGCGCGCGGTGCGCGTGCGATGTAGTACCCGGGCAGGGTGTCACCCACGATCGGGCGGGGCCCATTCGTCCCCCACACAAGAAACTCGGCCGCCTGAGCGTAGCGGCCTCGCTGGTGCCGGGCGTCGGGTTTGATCCAGGGGACCACACCTCGCCATACCCACCCCCCGGCCTGTAGTGCGTCGGTTGCGGCGGGGAGTTGACGCCAGTCGGTGAACAGGGCGCAGATCCCGCCGGGCTTGACTACCCGAGCGGCCTCGCTGAGCCAGAGTGTCATCCAGTACGCCCACGATCGGGCGTCTCGATTGTCGCCGTGGAAGTCGTCGCCGGCCGTGCGGCTGTCGTTGCGTGCGTACTTCTTGCGTGTGGTGTTGGTGCGGTCGGATCGCAGCATGCCTCCGCTGCTGTAAGGGGGGTCTGTGATGACTGCCTCCGCGGCAGCGGTGTCGAGGCTCGCGAGCCATGCGAGGGCTTCAGCGTCGTCGAGCCGCCACAGAGGCATGGTCATACGTCCTCCTCATATCGGGTACGTGCTGGCGGGGTCGCCCGGGTCGGGCGCGCCCGCTCCGGTCTCCGCGAGGATCGCGGTGACCTCGCGCTGTACGTCCTCGTCCTTCCATTCCGGGTGCAGGATCTTGACCTTGGTCGCCGTGGATACGGCGCCGGCGCGGTTGAGCAGGTCGAGCGTGGTTGCTGTCTGCTGCTCGGACTCGGCCACTCCGTCGCCGAACTCCACGCGCGGCCGGTCCTCGACGGCGAGGCCCGGGGTGAACAACGCGGCGTCCATCAACAGCATGACGTGCAGCATGTCGGCAATCGGGCGCCTCCAGTACCCGGCTTTCTTCTTCCGGGTGACCAGTCCGCGGGCGCGCCGGTCGTCGACCTCCGTCGCGGTGACGGGCTGCCCGCCCCCGTCGAGGCCGAACGATGCGGCGTCGTACCCGGCCGTCTGGACGGCCTGGCGAACGATGCTCTCGGCCGTCGACTGGTGCTCGGCGACCCTGATCTCGAACTGCGACAAGGTGATGCCGTTCCCCTCGTTGGGCGGCATCTTGAGCCCGTGCCACACCTCGCGGTCGTCGTCGAACGACGCCCCGTTGCCCGGGCCCTCGCTGCGTAGGTACCCGTCGGGCACGATCAGCCTCGCGCGGGCGAGGCGGATATCGCGCATCCAACTGGTCCACGTCTCGTCGAGGGCGTCGAACAGGTCGTGTACGGCGGCGTAGTCGCTGCGGCCGACAGGGCTCGACCGGTGCAGCCGGTTGGGCAGCATGTTGGGCACGTAGGCGGCGGTGAGCTGGTCAACGCCCGTGGCGATCGCCGTCTCGCCGTCGCCGTCGAGGGTGACCTGTTCGGCGAGGTCGGCGGTGTCCGGGTGCTCGCCGAGGGGCACGCGCCGGCCGATGTTGTCGGTGGTGCCCTCGTACAGCGCGTGCACGACGCGGCCCGGCTCGTGCCGTTCGATGTGCCGCCACACGGTGTGCTCGGTCGAGCCGTCGAGCTCCTGCCAGAAGTTGACGGCGCGCAGCATGCCGAACCGGAACTCGGGGATCGCGGCGTCGGGCTGCATGACGGTGAGCAGGGGGCGCGCGGCGAGGTCGCGGTCGACGATCACGCGCAGGAACACGCCGGACAGGGCGGCGGCCTGCTCCGCGGCGCCGAGCAGGGTCTCTTGCACCATGCCTTCGTCGAGCAGCTGCTCGAGGCGGGCCTGTGTCGTGGTGTCCTCGACCCGGACCGCGGGCATGTCCGCGAACAGCATGTCGGCGGAGGTGCGGGCGATGTCGCTCGCGAGGGGCACGTGTAGACGCTGCTCGCGCTTGCGCATGCGGTACTCGGTCGAGCGGCGCCCCCACAGCTTGCGGCGCTCGCGGGCCTCCGGGTGGTGGCCGTAGATGCGGGCGAGGCGCGCCCGGTCGCCGCTGTACCACGCGTCGTCGACGCGCATCTCGCGGTAGAACGGGGCCCACTGAGGGGGCGGCCACTGGGTGCCGTCATTTGGCAGTGCCATGCGGGCTCACCTCCTGGGCGTCGAGGTCGAGCTCGTCGGCCGCGGCGCGGAACAGGGCGGCGAGGGCGGGCGCGACGCGCTCGCCGTCCTCGAGCTCGCCGACGGGCATCGGGTGATCGCCGACGACGACCGATACGGGCAGGGTGATCATGCGGCGGCGTCCTCCTCTTGGCGCTGCGCGGTGAGCAGGTGCCGCCACTCATGCGCCGTCGAGTGGACGACGTAGCGCAGGGCGTCGGCCGAGTGGTCGTCGACCTTGAGCGGGGCGTCCTCGCCGCGCTCGGTGGCTTTCGGGTCCCAGCTGTAGCCGGGTAGCTCGGCGAGCAGGCCCTCGCAGCTGCGGTGCACGAGCAGGCGGCCGGCGGCGAGCAGCGCGGAAACGCTGCGAATGCCGTCGGCTACGTCGTTGGTGGCGCGGGCGATCCCGGGGTGTCCGTCGGCCCACAGCTGCGTGGAGAACGACGCGGCCGACGGGTCGACGAACGTCCACTCGGGGGCCACGCCCCGCGGGGTGTCGGGGCCGGCGCCCGGGGGCCGGTAGTCGGCGAGCCACTTCCGCAGGGCGGCGCTGTACTGGGCGTCGGTCATGCTGCGGTGCGTGGCGCGGGAGTCGTGCCGCCACTCGGCGACCGCGTACAGGCGGTCGTCGACGCCCTCGCCGAGCAGGATCGCGGCGAACGGGTTGGTGGTGCCGTAGTCGACGCCGAGCCAGTAGCGGCGCATGTCGGGCAGGGTGTCGACGACGTGCGCGCTCTCGTCCCACATGTCGTAGATGGCGCCTTCGGCGACCACCCATGCGCCGTCGATCATGCGGCGGCGCCACAGGCCGACGTACTCGGCGGACAGGTCCGCGATGTACTCGGGCGACAGGCTCGGGTTGTCGGCGAGGCGGAAGTGCCACGCCCTGAGATTGAGGTCGGCGGCGCGGTCGAGGTACTGCGTCTTCAACCAGTGGCGCGGGCTGTCGGGGTTCGTCGTGGCGTACAGGCGCGCCCCGGGCACGGACAGGCGGGCGAGTAGCTGCGTCCAGAACCCTTCGGGGAGCAACGTCGCTTCGTCGACGTAGGCGAGCTGCGCGGTAAGGCCACGCAACCGGCCTTCGGCGCGGGTGTCGGCGGCGCCGATCAGGTGCACGGTGCGCCCCAGGATCGTTGCCGTCGTCGCCCCGCGGGTGTGGTGTATGTGCCGGGCGAGGGGGCCGAACAGGGCGGCGTCTTGCAGGGGCTCGAACACGTTGCGCTCGATGGTCTGCAAGCTGCGCCCACAGATGATGATGAGTCCGGACGGGCCCGCGGTGGCGACGGCGATCACGAACGCGAGCAGGCTCGCGATCGTCTTTCCGCTGCGCACGCTGCCGTGCCAGATGTTGACGCGCGCGGTGGCCTGCCCAATCGACCGCAGCTGTTTGCGGGACAGGGGCAGTTCGTCGATGTCGAGCACTGCTCACCCCCCGTCGTCGTCGGCGTCGTCGTGGGCCGCGGCCTGCTGCAACGCCTCGCCGAGTGCTCCGAGCATCGAGCGCACCTGCTCGGCGCCCTCGCCGCCCTCCGCGGGTGCGAGGCGTAGGGACGTGGATACGGCCGTCTGTACGGCTCCGATGATCTGTCGTTGGTCGGTGAACCGCGGCCGGTCGAGGTGCGTCTCGTGCCAGTCGCCGTCGCGGCCGGCGAACTCGCCGACGGTGCACGGGGCGAACAGCTGCTCGCGCAGCTGCTCGGCGGCGGCCTGGAGCGCGAGGGCGAGCGTGGCGCGGCGCGCGGCGAGGTCGGCACGGCGTACCTCGGTGGCGACGGCGACCTCGGCGGCCCGGTCGAATGTGAGGCCGAGCTCGCGGGCGATCTTCGAGACTGTCGACGGCGAGCGCCCGAGCGTGCGGGCGATCTCGTTGCGGGACTTGCCCGCGGCGTGGAGGGTGCGCACCTGCTCGCGGTCGTGGTCGGTGATCGGTCGAGCCATGGCGTCACCTCCTCGACGGTTACGCGGCGCGCATCATGTCGGCGATTCGTTCGGCCTCCGCCAAACGGCGCGCGGCTACCTCGGCATACCGGGGGTCAAGCTCGCATCCGATGGCGCGGCGGCCGGTGAGGACGGCGGCGACGAGAGTTGAGCCGCTACCGGCGAACGGGTCGAGCACTACCTCGCCGCGGCGGCTGCTGGATTCGATCAGCTCGGCCATAAGCGGTACCGGCTTTTCGGTCGGGTGCCGGGTGGTCTTGCCGTTCGGGCGGCCATACCGCAGCACGCTACCGGCACGCATGCGGGCGGCGGTCTTCCCGCTGCCGTCGGCGCGGTGGGCTGCTGACGCACAACGGGCACCGAACGTAATCAATTCGTGTGCGGGGCCCCACGGCATTTCAAAGTTCCCGCGGCCCGGTACACCCTTGTCCCAGATGAGTTCGGCGGTGCTGCCAAGCTGCATCGGTTCCGTGAGTTGGTCGGGCCGGTAACCGAACACGTAAGCGTGACGGCGATTGCGTAGGTGGCCGCGGGTGAGAACGCCGAGCAGGGCGGGCACGTCGAGGGTGCCGTCGTCGCCGAGCAGGGGCCCAAACCGTGCGCGGGTGCGCGCGTCGCGCTTGCTGACGAACTTGACGCCGTATGGCGGGTCGGTGGCGAGCAGGTCGACGGTGGGCAGGATGCCGACCAGCTGCGCGGCGTCGCCGCGGTACAGGGTCACGCGGTCGGACTGGTAGGCGACGACGGGCGCGGGCGGGGCGTCCTCCTCGGCGGGCACGGCGTCACCCCCTTGCGTGTGCGGGCATGCGAAACGCCCCGCGGCGCGGTGGCCGGCGGGGCGTTCGGTGGGCTGCGGGGCGGCCCGTTTCTGGGCACGCCGAAGACGGGCCCAGGGTAGGTCATGAAACGATCACTGGCAAGTTTTCACTGCTGCCCGGGGACGGGGCCCGCGTACCCGTCCGGCACGTGCGTGACGGTGACGCGGCGGCGGCGGGCGGCGAGGAACATCGGCGTCCACAGGCCGCACGTGCAGATCATGAGCGTCCAGTGAACGGCGAGGGCGAACCATCCCATCTTCCGGCGGGTCTTGATCGTGGGCATGGCGGGGTACCTCCCTGCGATTCGTTCGGTGTGCTGGGTATGACTCGCGGCCGGCGCGAACGGTTGCGACGTAGGGGTGTGAGGTGCGCCGCGCAGGTACGTAGTGCGTCGTACGGCGCGCGGCGCACCGGGTGGCGCTACGCGCGCGGCGCGGCGGCGCGTCCAGACGGCGCGGCAGTGGCGAGGCTCGGCGCACCCTGGGCGGCTGCGTGACGCGCCCGGTGCCGGATGGTGTCGGCCATGGTGAGGATCGCGGCGTGCGCCGCGGTGCGGTAGGCGGCGCTGGTGTGGCGCGCGCCGGGCGCGTAGTCGACCAGTACGCGCAGGGCGGCGGCGAGCTGGTCGTCGACCGTGAGCGTGATCCGGCGCTCCAGCGGCGCGGCCGGCGCCTGGGTGGTGGCGTGCTGCGTCGTCGGCCGCTGGGGGGTGCTGGCGCGGGTGGTGGCGCGCGCCGTGTCGAGGGTGGCGCGCTCGGCGTCGAGGGTGGCGCGCGCCGCGTCGAGGGCGGCGATGTCGCGGCGCACCGTGGATTCTGCTACGCCGAGCCGCGCCGCAATGGACCGGTTGCTCATGGTGCCGCGCATGGCGGCGACGCGGGCGCGTCGGGCGGCGATCTCGGGGTCGGTAAGCTGGGTCTTGGCCATGACTCGGGGTTGCTCCGATCGTGGTTAGTCGGGCCCGTCCGGCGGTGGAGTCGCCGCGGCGGGCCCGCGGTTGTTTCAGGCGAACAGGGCGCCCTGTTCGGCGTCGGGCTCGAGGTCGAACAGGGTCGGCTCGGGCGAGGCGGTGCGGGTGCCGATCCACTGGGCGCGCCAG
>JADGHA010000164.1 GCA_019689695.1 Micromonosporaceae bacterium
CCGGGTCGAGCCCGGCCGTGGGTTCGTCGAGCAACAGGACACGCGGCCGACCCATCAGCCGCACGGCCAGATCCAGCTTGCGCCGCTGGAGGACGCTGTACTCCTCGACCCGCCGCCCGGCGACGTCGTCGAGCCCGAAGCGGTCCACCAGCTCGCGGGCGCGGCGCCTGGCGTCGCCCCGGGACAGCTCCCGGCGCCGGCCGGCCACCAGGAGGTTCTGCAGGCCGGTCACCTGCTCGTCGACGGCGGCCCCGCGACCGACCACACCGACCACGGCACGCACCCGGTCGGGCTGGCGCAGCACGTCGTAACCGGCGATGGTGGCCTGCCCGGCGTCCGGGCGCAGCAGCCCGCCGAGGATGCGTACCGCGGTGGTCTTGCCTGCCCCGTCGTCGCCGAGCAGGCCCAGCACGACACCCTCACGGGCGGCGAGGTCCACTCCGGACAGGGCGATCGTCCTGCCGTACCGCTTGGTCAGGCCATCAGCGCGGATGACATAGCGCGTGCCGGCCGACGCCGGCGGCCACGACCGTCCGGACAACCATGGTGCGCCTGCGAGCTCGCTCATGGTTCCTCCCCCGTTGTCTCCCATCGACTCTGCCGTGCACAGCTGAGATGCGGCTGAGGAGTCGACTACGCCACACTGACGCCGCGTTGCTGCCGATAGGTTACCGATATATCGTCGACGTATCAACGACAGAACGGAGATAGATCATGAGGGGCTACGGACGCGGACCTTGGGAGCGGATGTTCTCCTTCGGCGGCGGATGGGGGGCGGGGTTCGGCCCACATCCGGGACACGGTCACGGCCATGGGGGGCACGGGCACGGCCGGTCGCGCGGCCGGCGTGGCAACGTGCGGGCCGCCATCCTCGCGCTGCTCACCGAGCGCCCGATGCACGGGTACGAGATCATCCAGGAGCTGGAGTCACGGACCGGCGGCGTCTGGCGGCCGAGTCCCGGCTCGGTCTACCCGACCCTGCAGCTGCTCGAGGACGAGGGGCTGGTGACCAGCGAGGAGAGCGGTGGCCGGCGGCGGTTCACGCTGACCGAGGCGGGCCGGGCCGAGGCGGCCCAGGCGGCCGAGGAGGCGCCCTGGGCCGAGTACGCCGAAGAGCGCGTCTCCTCCTGGCGGGACATCCAGCAGGCCGGCTTCGGCGCCATGAACGCGCTGCGCCAGGTCATGATGACCGGCACCGAGGAGCAGCGCACCCGGGCCGCAGCGGTGCTGGACGAGGCCCGGCGCAAGCTCTACGCCATCCTCGCCGAGAACGACTAACCCCCTCCCGCGATCTTGCAGTTGTGCCCCCGGAAATAGGGGGACATATCCCTTTTATCGGGGTACACAACTGCAAGATCGCGGAGGTTAGTGGACGGTGACGGTAGGGCCGGAGCTGAGACCGCGCAGCTCCTCGGGGAGCTCGGCGCCCATCTCCTCGGCCAGCCGCAGCGCCTCCTCGATCAGCGTCTCGACGATCTGGCCCTCGGGCACCGTCTTGATGACCTCGCCCTTGACGAAGATCTGGCCCTTGCCGTTGCCGGAGGCCACCCCGAGATCCGCCTCGCGCGCCTCGCCCGGGCCATTGACCACGCAGCCCATGACCGCCACCCGCAGCGGCACCGGCAGCCCTTCCAGGCCGGCGGTGACCTCCTCGGCCAGCTTGTACACGTCCACCTGTGCCCGGCCGCACGACGGGCAGGAGACGATCTCCAGGCCCCGCTCGCGCAGCCCGAGCGCCTCCAGGATCGCCGTACCGACCTTGACCTCCTCTACCGGCGGCGCGGACAGCGACACCCGGATGGTGTCCCCGATCCCCTCCGCCAGCAGGGCCCCGAACGCCACCGCCGACTTGATCGTGCCCTGGAACGCCGGACCGGCCTCCGTCACACCCAGGTGCAGTGGGTAGTCACACTGCTCGGCCAGCTGCCGGTACGCCCGGATCATCACCACCGGGTCGTTGTGTTTCACCGAGATCTTGATGTCCCGGAAGCCGTGCTCCTCGAACAGGGAGCACTCCCACAGCGCCGACTCCACCAGCGCCTCGGCCGTCGGCTTGCCGTACTTCTCCAGCAGCCGCTTGTCCAGCGAACCGGCGTTGACCCCGATCCGGATCGGCACCTTCGCGTCCGAGGCCGCCTTGGCGATCTCGGCGACCTTGTCGTCGAACTTCTTGATGTTGCCCGGGTTCACCCGCACCGCCGCGCACCCGGCGTCGATCGCCGCGAACACGTACCGCGGCTGGAAGTGGATATCCGCGATCACCGGGATCTGCGACTTCTTCGCGATCGCCGGCAGCGCGTCCACGTCATCCTGCGACGGCACCGCCACCCGTACGATCTGGCAGCCGGCCGCGGTCAGCTCGGCGATCTGCTGCAGCGTGGCGTTGACGTCCGCGGTCAAGGTCGTGGTCATCGACTGCACCGACACCGGCGCCCCACCACCCACCGGCACCGAACCGACCATGATCTGCCGGCTCTGGCGGCGTGGAGCCAGCGCAGGCGGGGGCGTGGCGGGCATCCCTAGGTTGACGACGCTCACAACCTCACCTTCCGAAAAGCGTGATCGGGTTGACGATATCGGCGGCGACGGTCAGCAGGGTGAAGCCGCCACCAATCAGGATCACCAGGTACGTGATCGGCATCAGCTTGAAGTAATCCACCCGGCCCGGATCCCGGCGACCGATGCGCGCGTACAGCCAGGACCTGCCGCGCTCGAACCAGGCGATCCCGATGTGCCCGCCGTCCAGCGGTAGCAGCGGCAGCAGGTTGAACACGCCGATGAAGAAGTTCAGGCTGGCGTAGATGAACAGGGCCTGCTCCCAGAGGCCGTGCTGCGCCAGCTCGCCGCCGAGCCGGCTGGCGCCGACCACGCTCATCGGGGTGTTCGGGTCGCGCGGTGCTCCGGTCAGCGCGTCCCACAGGGCGGGGATCCGCTGCGGCACCTGCTTGATCGCGATGAACGTCCGCTGGAACATCTCCCCGGTGAACGTCCCGGCCTGGCCGAACGCGCCGATCGGCCCGGCCGTGCTGGTCGGGACGACCGAGGTGATGCCCAGCACACCCACCTGCTCCAGGTCGTCCTTGGTCACCTCGGCGACCGGCGTGGTCGGGTCGAGGTCCTCCCTGGGGCGCTCCGCCGCCGGCACGAAGACGCTCTTGGTGATCGCGGTGCCGTCCCGGGTGTACGTGACGGTGATGGTCTTGTTCGCCGCGGCCCTGATCTGATCGGTGACCTGGTCCCAGCCGGTGGCCGGCCGGCCGTCGATGGCGGTGATCGTGTCGCCGGCGCGCAGGCCGATCTTGCTCGCCGGGCTGGCCTGGCTCTGGTCCGGGTCGCAGTCGCGCAGCTCGCCGGTATCCGGGTCCACCTGCCAGGTCAGCGGCACGCAGGCGGAGACCTCCTTGACCACCGGCGGGGTGGTGTTCCACTTGTGCTCGTCGGGCAGCGCGGCGAAGGCGAAAACTCCCCACAGCACGACGAAGCCGAGCACGAAGTGGGTCACCGACCCGGCGGCCATCACGATGGTCCGCTTCCATACCGGGAAGCGCCACATCGCCCGCGGCTCGTCCTCCGGAGCCACGTCGTCGTCCTGCGGGGTCATCCCGACGATCTTGCAGAAGCCCCCGAGCGGGATCGCCTTGACGCCGTACTCGGTCTCGCCCTTGCGGAACGACCAGAGGGTGGGTCCGAAGCCGACGAAGTACCGGGTGACCTTCATTCCGAAGGCCTTCGCGGACACCATGTGTCCGGCTTCGTGCAGGGATACCGCGATCAGGATGCCGAGGGCGAAGGCGACCAGCCCGAGGACGTACAGCATCAAGCTCCCTTCCCGACCTCGGCCGACGAAGCGTGCCGGGAGCGGTCCCGGCCGGCGTTCCCAGCGATGATCTCCCGCGCCCGCCCGCGCGCCCACGACTCCGCGGCGAGCACATCTTCGACGGTACCCGGTTCGGCGAAGTCCGGCGCCTCCTCCAGCACCTGTTCGACGGTACGGACAATGCCCAGGAACGGCAGCCGGTGCGCGATGAACGCGGCGACACACTCCTCGTTCGCGGCGTTGTAGATCGCCGGACGGCACCGGCCGGCCTGGCCGGCCTGCTTGGCCAGGCGTACCGCCGGGAAGGCCGCGGAGTCCAGCGGCAGCAGCTGCCAGGTGTGCGCGGTGCTCCAGTCCACCGCGGCGGCCGCCTGCGGCACCCGCCGCGGCCAGCCCAGCGCCAGGCTGATCGGCAGCCGCATGTCCGGCGGGCTGGCCTGGGCGACGGTCGAGCCGTCGGTGAACTCCACCATCGAATGGATCACCGACTGCGGGTGGATCATCACCTCGATCCGGTCGTACGGGACCCGGAACAGCTCGTGCGCCTCGATGACCTCCAGGCCCTTGTTGACCAGGGTCGCCGAGTTGATCGTGACCACGGGGCCCATGTCCCAGGTGGGGTGGGCCAGCGCCTGTTCCGGGGTGACGTCGGCGAGCTCCGCCTCGGCCCGGCCCCGGAACGGCCCGCCGCTGGCGGTGAGCACCAGCCGGCGCACCTCCTCGGCGCTGCCGGCCCGCAGGCACTGGGCCAACGCCGAGTGCTCCGAGTCGACCGGCACGATCTGCCCCGGCCGGGCCGCCGCGCGCACCAGCGGTCCTCCCGCCACCAGCGACTCCTTGTTGGCCAGCGCGACGGTCCGGCCGGCGCGCAGCGCGGCGAGGGTGGGCGCCAGCCCGACCGAGCCGACCATGCCGTTGAGCACGATGACCTCGCCGGGCTGCCCTCCGGGGTCGCACGGCCAGACGGCCAGCTCGGTCATCGCGTCCGGCCCGGCGATGATCTTCGGGAGGCGGAACTCGCCGGTGGCGTACCCGCGCTTGGCCGCCTCGGCGTAGAAGGCCAGCTGCAGGTCCTGGGCCGCGGAGGCCTTCGCCACGCCGACCACCTCGACGCCCAGCTCCAGGGCCTGGGCGGCGAGCAGTCCCACATTGCCGCCGCCGGCGCCGAGGCCGACGACCCGCAACCGGTCCGGATTGCGCCGCACGATGTCGATGGCCTGAGTGCCGATCGAGCCGGTGGATCCCAGCAGCACCACCTGGCGCGGAGAAGTCACCGCGCCATTATCACCGACGGCGTCCGCCCCTGGTCCACAGGCACCGAGGTAGCGGCAAGTGCGGACAAGGCGGCCATCTATTTCACGGTGCTCCCTACCAGTCCGGCCCTTCGGTGCGCCCAGGCCGGACGCAGCCCGGCAGGCGGCCTAGCTGGCTGACGCCGGAGCCGGCTGATCGGCCGGGCGGGAGCGCAACTCGTGGCCGGCGCTGGTCCGGCACTTGCCGGACGGCAGGTCCCAGCTCCAGCCGTGCATCTGGCAGGTCAGCGTGTCGCCCTCGATGACGCCGAACCGGGTCAGGTCCGCCTTCAGGTGCGGGCAGCGCCGCTGCACGATCCAGTCGCCCAGCTTCACGTCCTCCGCGTCCGGCTTCTGCTCCGCGTACCACCCTTCGGCGTACTGCAGCCGCTCCTCGGACAGGCACTTGAAGAACGCGTACACGAACTCGTTGTACTGGCCGATCCGGGCGGCCGAGAACCGGCAGGACAGGAAGAGCGAGTTGACCCAGTCCACCTCGCCGGTGGTGAGCAGGTGCTCGACCAGGGCCCGCCTGGTGCGGAACCGGTAACGCACCTTCTCGTCGGCGTACCGGCGCACCTGCTTGCCGGGGAAGTCGATCACAATGGACTCGGCCGGCTCGCCGTCGTTGCCGACCAGATCCAGCCGGACCGGCCCGCCGACCCCCTTGGCCAGGTAGACAGACTCCTCCAGCAGCGGCTCGACACGCCGCTTCAGCTCCGTGAGGACGTCCAGCTCCGGGTTGCCCCAGCTGGCCTTCGCCGCCTCGATCACCGGGCGCTGCCGGTCGCGGTAGGCCCGCAGGTGGCTCTCCTTGTTGGCGAAGAACTCCCGCACGTCCGGCACCGGCTGGGTGACCCGGCAGTCCTCGGCGGTCAGCTCGGCGACCGTGCCGGGCAGCAGGATCACCGCGTTGTCGTACCCCAGCCCGTGGTAGTGGTCCACGAACACCTGCTGGTCGGGGAAGATGTTGCCCTCGTCGCCGAAGATGTCGTTGAACTGCCACAGCTCGTCGTCGAGGAAGCACGGCGGGCCGGCGATCGGGAACACCCAGCTCGCCTTCAGATCGTTGATGTAGCGCAGGGTCCGGTCGAACTGGCGGTCGCGCTTCTGCTTGCCGAACGCCCGCTTCGCCGCCTCCGGCAGCTCGTAGACCATCGGATACCAGATCGCGCCGGAGAACTGGAGCATGTGCGCGTGCACGTGGCCCAGCTCGGCGAAGACCGACAGGTCGGTGGGGCGGGCGTCGTTCTGGTTGAGCAGCCGCACCCCGTCGTACTCCACCCACAGCGAGGAGTCGCCGATCGGCCCGTCGGTCGGCGAGGTCAGCGCCTGGATCATGATGTTGAGACCGCCGTCCAGCGCCACCGGCTCGTTCGTCTTGGTCTTGATGAACGAGGTGAACCCGAGCTCGCGCAGTTCGTCCTCCAGCTCACTGGTCGGGTACTCGGGCAGCAGCACGGTCGCCTTCTTGCTGACGTTGCGCCGCAGGTTCTCCGCGTCGAAGTGGTCCCGGTGCAGGTGCGACACGTACAGGTAGTCGGTCTTGCCCAGCGACGGCCAGTCCAGGTGGGAGTTGTCCGGGAAGGGGAACCACGAGGCGAAGTACGCCGGGTTCACCCACGGGTCGCACAGGATGGAACCGGCAGGGGTGTCGATCCGCATGCTCGCGTGCCCGGTACCGGTGATTCGCACCGCAAACTCCTTCGCACTACCGCAGTCAGCCGTCCCGCACGACGCTACCGGAGCCCTTGCGCGGTGCCGTTCAAGGGCATGCCACACTGACCCGAAAGAGACGATCCCCCGTACCGGAGCACGCCCAGGAGCCCCGGGAGCACACCCAGGAAGGACCGACCGTGGCCGACCAAGAGCCGGTGACCTCTCCCGACCAGCACAAGCCGGACAACCGCCGGGCCGCACAGATCGCCGGGACGATCTCGATCATCGTGCTGCTGCTGCTGACGATCGGGAACCACGAGGGGCACGTCGAGGACATCTTCCTGGTCGGCTTCGCGGCGCTCATCGCCGCGATCCTGATCCTCGACTCGGTGCTGCGCCGCAACGGCCTACGCTGAGACGTCGGCCTGCTTCAGGCGGGCCGACGTCTCGCTGCGCCCGCCCGGGTGAGCACGCCGCACCTGCGTGAGCGCAGCCCGGCCGTCCGCTCGGCCTGGCCGCCCGCGGGCCGGCCGCCCGCTCGGCCTGGCCATCCGCGCGGCCAGCTCAGCGCCGGCGCAGGATGTCCTTGACCTCCCGGATCGCCGCGTCGACCTCGGCCTCGTAGTACCCGCCCGGCACCAGGCTGAACTGGGCGGAGTCCAGCTCGGCGTCGCTGATCGGGACGGATGAATGGGTCATCGACGCGATGATGCTCTCGAAGAACCGGTCCACCTGGTGGGGGTCGTAGCCGCTGCCGAACCGCCGCGGCTGGAACGACCGCCGCAGCTGGTCCACCCGGTGCACCTCGCCCGGTACCGGCGGGCCGGCCGGAGCAAAGCCACCGGGCGGCGCGCCGAAGTCACGGCCGGCCGGCGGGCCGTAGTCGCTGGGCGGGCCGTAGTCGCCGCGACCGCCGAAGCCGCCACCCGGCGGCGGCCCGTAGTCTCCGGGCGGGCCGCCGTAGCCTGGGCCCGGCGGCGGCGCGCCCGCCCCGGGACGCATGCCGCGGTCGGGCATGCGAATCTCGGCCGTCATGTCCATCTTGCCGTGCCGGCCGGTCTCGAAGCCGTTGAAGCTGTCCCCCGGAGGGAAGGCGTCGTCGTACCGGCCGTAGCCGCGGTCCCGCGGTGGTGGCCCGGCCGGTGCCGCCATCGGCGACACGGGTCGTGGCTGCATCGGGGGCGCCGGCATGGGCGGCATAGGCGGCCCCATGCGGTCCGGCGGACCCATGCGGTCCGGCGGACCCATCCGCTCGGGCGGCCCCATCCGCTCGGGCGGCCCCATCCGGTCGGGCGGGCCCATCCGCTCGGGACCCCGGGCGTATGCGCCGCGCTGGTGCAGCTCGGCGATCTGCCGCTCCACCCGGTCCAGGTGCAGGTCGACCTGCCATTCGTCGTAGCCGCCGAAGCGCACCCGGAAGACGACGTCGTGCACCTCCTGGGCGGTGACCGGAGCCCCGATCGGGTCGCCGTTGAGCGTGGCCTCCACCCGGTCGAGGAACTCGTCGACCTCGTCGACCTTGTAACCGCGACGCAGCGCACGACGCCGGAATCGCTGACCCTGACTCGTCACTCTGCCACCTTCCGTCCGCGGCGCCGCCCGCCAGACACCGGCCCGGTGCGGGCCGGCGGTCCGCCCCAGCCCACCCCGGCACCGGCGATGACCGCCGGTCCGCAATAG
>JADGHA010000165.1 GCA_019689695.1 Micromonosporaceae bacterium
GTCCGCCCGCGTTGAGCAGCAGGCTCGTGGCGTCGTGCCAGCCCAGCACGGAAGCGTCTGCGCGTGCCGGGTCGCCAAGATCCGCGACGACCCGTCCAGCACCGGTGGCGGTGTCGACGAGCAGGACGCGCGCCGCGGGCGGCCCCGACGGCGCACTGGCCGGGCCGGACGAAATCCACACCGTGCGCGCCGCCGTCTGGCCCTGCTGCCAGCCGGGACCGCTCCACGAGACCAAATCGGCCACGCCCGACACCACCCGCTCGTCGTCCCCGGTGTTGCCCCGCCAGTGCCGCAGCCGAGCGTGGCCGTCGCCGCCGATCGACAACTGGACCACCTGGACGCCGGCCTGGGAGCCGGTGGGCAGGAGCACATCGCGACCGGGGTACGGAACCTTCGCCGGTGCGCCCGCCCCGTCCACCAGATAGGTCGCGGCTTCCTGCGTGACCAGGAGCCGGCCACCGAGCCAGGCCACATCTTCGTTGAAGCCCGGTACCCGGATACGTCGTACGCCCGCTGTGGTCAGGTCCACCACGACCACCTCGTCGCGCTGGGCGAACGCGGCCCGCCGGCCGTCGCCGGCGAGCGACGTGGTGTCCAGGACGGGCTGCGGGTTGCCCGAGGCGTCGGTGGTGGCCCGCAGGTCTCCAACGTCGAGGCGGCGCCAGCTCGAGTCCTCGGCGAGCACGAGCACCGGCGCGTTCACGCTCGCCTCGTCGGCCCGCGGCTGGGCCAGCGCGCGTGCCCGGCGCACCGGCCGGGTGCTCAGCGGGGTCGCGGCGGCCGTATCGAGGTCCAACCGGCGGGGCAGGTCGATGGTCACCGTCGGCAGCGAGGCAACCGCGGTTACCGGCGGGGTGGCTGGCGCCGCGTCACCGGACGAGTCCGGCTCAGCAGGGTGGGCAACCAGCGCGGCAATCGCCAGCGCCACCGCGCCCCCGGCCGCGAGCAGCGGGATCCACCGCCGGCCACGCGGGCGTCCGGGGAGCGGACCGGGTGGTGGTCCGTCACCGACGACGCGTATTCCGCCATCGTCCGGAGATGTCATCGGTTACCTTCCTCGGCGGGCTTGGCCTTCATTTCTCCGGACCCGGACGCTATGCGGCGCTTTGCCGGACGCGGCAGATTGCGTAGCACCGGGCACCCAACCCTTCGCCGGCGTCGTCGGACAGCATAGCCTGCTGTCAATCAACGGCGCCGGTCGACCTCCTGCCTCTGCAAACAAGTATGGACAGGCACGAGTTGGCTCCGTGCCCGCACCCCGGGGGATTCGCATGCCGACAATGACACCAGACGGTCGCATCCTGACAGTTACCGGAAACCCGCGAGGCCTCGTAGGCCCATGGCTGTTCATGATGTGGGTTACCAGCGCCAGCAACCGCTTCCGCCTGCACTGCGGCGCCCGCGGAGGGCAGGAGGCGGTTCTGGTGCACAGCCCGGACGCCGCCAAGACCACGGTCCGGGAGGCCAGCCGCGGCCGCACCCGGCTGCTGTCTATAGAGGACACAGCGCACGGCGGCACCACTCTCGTGTGGCAAGGCGACTTCCATGAGCTGTCCACGTTCGTGCACGGCACCGAGGTGCCGTTGGAGACCCTGCCCAGCATGGTCGCCGGGTTGGACATCCAGGATTCGCGCGAAGGCATGACGGTGCGGCCACTGCGCGGCTCCGGCGTCGAGGTCGACTACGTGCTCGCCGGCAACTTCATTCCTGAGGTCGCCAGCGTCACGGTCAAGCCACTAGCCTCGGCGACCGAGCAGATTCCGCTTTCCGGCGGCAAGGCCGTGCGGGGAGGTCGGCTCTGGCGCGACGACGATCTAGCGGCGGACGGCACTTTGCTGCGCCGCCGGGCTGTTTTGGCCAACACGTCGACCGCGGCGTTCTTCGTGCCGTTCGAGCCGACCGGCAAGGATCTGGCGCCAGTTGTGGAGTCGATCGAGTTCACCCTGTCTTGATCAGGTTGGAATCGGGGTCAGCCTATGACAAGCGTCTTTAACTCCATCGCCGTGCTAGCGCTGCTCGGGGTGGTACTGCTCCTGTTCGCCAACTCGGCGCTGCTGAAGATGGTGCGCGACCTGCAGCAGGCGTTGATGGAGCTGCGGTCGGCCGGCCCGGCGGCGTTTGGCGGTGCGGAGGCGATGACCGTTGCCCAGTTCGCCGCGGGCGATGGCCGGCCGACGTACGTGCTCGTCGTCGACGCCGCCTGCCCCGCCTGCCGTGAACGGGCAGAGGACTACTCCCGTTTGAGCGCTGGCGCGGACAGCAGTCCGGGAATGGACACCGGCCACTTGGTTGTGCTGACCAAGGACGCGGTATGCCGCGACTGGTTCTCCAACGCCGCCGTACGGGTCCTTCTCGACCCAGTGCTGTTGGGCACCGTCGGCGTCGGCGTGACGCCGATGCTGATCAAGTACGACTCGGACGGTACCGAGCAGTGGCGGCGTGTGGTCGGGTCCCAACTCGACCTGCACCGCTTTGTCGGCGCCGCGCCGCCGCTCGATAGTTCCGCAGCAGGAAGGGCACGTTCAGCATGACCGCCACGATCGACTACTGGGACCAGGTACCAAGTATCACGCACCCCGACGTCGCCGCCGACGGCTCGCCCCTGCCGGCTGAACCGGACCGCGGGAAGTCGGAGCGGCGACTGCAGGCCACCATCCGTACGCATCGCCGGACGCTACTCAAGACCGCCGGTGCGCTGGGCGGCGGCCTCGCGCTCAATGTCCTGTCCTGGCTGCCGCCAGCGCGGGGCAAGGCAGCCCAGGCACGAGTCGGTACCGAGTACCTCGACTGCACCATCTACTCGTACAGCGATTCCATCACCTGCACCGGTGGCCCGTACGGCTCCGGCTACTGCGGCTCCGACGGCTGGTTCCTGCAGTACTCCGGCACCTGCTTCGTCAGCGGTGCGATCGTCGCGTGCAACAACCGCAACGCTTGGCGGTGGACGCGTTCTGACAACCATCGGACCTACCGCTGCGCGGACGGCATGCAGTACTGGTGCGGCGGACAGGGCTTCTTCATCTGCGCGTGGCAATTGTGACCGGCGTGCTGTCACAGCGGACCACCCATCCGGTAGCGCCCGCCGCGGCGCTACTTGCCGCCGGTGCGGCGGTACTGGCGACTGCACCGGTCCTCGGCCCGGCTGTACCGGCGGTCGCCTGGACGCTGTTGGGGGCGACGGCCGGCTACTCCATCTCCGGCTCCGTTTGAAGCTTCAACTCGGCCGATCTGGTCACTTCGTCGGTCTGGCGAGGGCAGCAGCGGTACTTCATCACCGGCCTGTTCACCGGGGCGCTGGTTAGCGGGCTGGTCGCCGGGGTCGTCGGTGGAATCCTCGCGGTGGCCCCATCGCCGCTACGGTGGGGGGCCTTCGCCGTGCTGGCCGGTGCTGTGCTCGCGTTCGAACTGGCCGGGCGGCCGCTGTCCCTTCCCCAGAACCGGCGTGCCGTGCCGCAGTCCGTGATTCCGCGGTCCAATGTGGCCGGTCCGTTGCAGTTCGGCTTCGAGATGGGTACCGGCGTACGTACGTTCATGCCAACCGCGCTCCCGCACGTTCTGCTGCTGACGGTGGTGCTCGTCGGCGGCGTCGCTCCCGGCATCGGCGCCGGCCTCGGCTTCGGGCTCGGCCGAGCCCTGATGCCGCTGCTGCGCGCGCGCCAGCCCGATCCGCGTGCCTGGGACCGGCGGCTGTTGGCGACGCTGCGCACCATTGGCGTCGTGTGTGCCAGCGGTTTCCTGTTCGCCGCGCTCGCGCTGGCGCTGCACCGTTGGGGCTCGCCATGGTGGTGACCGCGCTCTGGATGGTCTGTCTCGCCGGTCAACTGCTCCTGCTGGTGTCTGCCGTTCGGCGCATGGTCATGCGGGAACCGCTGCGCGCCACGATCGCCACCCACGCCCTGCTGCCGACCCGCCTGCACACGGCTCTCGGAATCGTCGTGGAGGCGGCCCAGCTGACCGTTGGCATCGCCGGCCCGGTGGTGTTCCTCGCCGGTGACCGCCTTCGCATGCTCAGGCCCGCCGTCGCTGCCGGAACCGCCGCCCTGTACGTCGCCTTCGCGGTGTACCTGGCGGTCCTACTGGCAAAGCGGGGGCGAATCAGCTGCGGTTGCGTTGGCGGGAACGAGCGGGCCGGTCTACCGTCGATCGTGCGGGCGCTGGGGTTCGCCGCGACGGGCGGGTGGAGCGCCGCGGCCACGCCACCGGGCTTGGGCCCGGCCGGGCGCCTGCTGGTCCTCGGCGGCGCCCTGCTCGTCGCCGGATTCGCCGCGCAGCTCGTCGCGGTGGCCGAAGCCGGCGGTCAGCGACCCTCCAGCTCGGCGACACCGGCCAGCAGGCGGTCGACGTCCGAGCGGTCGTTGTAGTGCACCAGGCCGGCCCGCACCGCGCTGCCGCGGTCGCGGATTCCCAGCGCCCCGGTCACCTCCCACGCGTAGTTGTGGCCGTTCCACACGTTCACCCCGCGGCCGGCGAGGTGCTCGGCGACCTGGCGCGGCGTGTGCCCGGCCACGGTGAAGTACGCGGTGGCGGTGCGCCGGGTCGGCTTGCCGTACGTCGTCACGTGCGGCATCGACTCCAGGCCGCCCAGCATCACCTCGAACAGCTGCGACTCATGTGCCTCGGCCGCGGCCATCGAGGTGAGCAGCCGCTGCCGCCGGGTGCCGGTCGCCGTGCGGTCCAGCCCGGCCAGGTGCTCGACCGCGGCGACCACCCCGGCCAGGTCGGCGAAGGCCGGGGTGCCGGTTTCGAACCGGGCGGGCACCTCGTCGGGGGCGGGAGCCAGCTTGTCCGGCCGCAGGGTCTCCAGCAGGGCCGGGTCGGCCACCACCACGCCGACGTGCGGGCCCGACCACTTGTACGCGCTGGTGGCGTAGAAGTCCGCGCCGAGCGCGCGCATGTCCACCGGCCCGTGTGCGGTGGCATGCACACCGTCCACATAGGTGAGCGCGCCGGCGTCGTGAGCCTTGGCCGCGATCGCCGCCACGTCCGGCCGGGTGCCCAGCACGTTGCTCGCCGCGGTGACCGCCACCAGCCGGGTGCGCTCGCTCAGCAGCCCGTCGTACTGCTCGACCGGCAGCTCGCCGGTGGCGGTGTCCACCTCGGCCCAGCGGACCGTGGCGCCCGCCCGGGCGGCCGCCTGCACCCACGGCCGTACGTTCGCGTCGTGGTCCAACCTGGACACCACGACTTCGTCGCCCGGGCCCCAGGTCGCGCTGAGCGCCCCGGCGAGCCGGTAGGTCAGGGTGGTCATGTTGGGGCCGGCGATCACCCCGGCCGCATCCCCGCCGACCAGGTCGGCCACGGCCGCCCGGAACTCGTCGACGATCGCGTCGGAGCGCCGGCTGGCCGGGAACGCGCCGCCGGAGTTGCCGAGCCCTGCCCGGTACGCGTCGGAGATGGCCTGGATGACCGGTTCCGGCACCTGGGTGCCGGCCGCCCCGTCCAGGTAGGCGTAACCGTCGGAGAGCGCCGGGTAGCTGGCGCGGACCGCGCCGACGTCGATAGGCATGCGAACACGCTAGCCGCTAGTCCCGGATGGCTACGAGGGTGCCCACCGCGGCCACGAGGAACAGGGCCGCGGTGACGGCGGCGTCCCAGTGCATGCCGGTGATGAAGCGGTGGCGGCCAGGGTCGCCGGCCAACGCGCCGTACGCGGCGATCCCGATCGCGCCGCCCGCCTGCCGGGCCGTGTTGTTGGTGGCCGAGGCGAGCCCGGCGCGGTCCGCGGGGACCGCGCGCATCGCGGCGGCCACCACGGCCGGTGTGAGCACGCCCAGCCCGATGCCCCACAGCAGCAGGCCAGGGACCAGCACGAGGTACGCCGAGCCGGCGTGTAGCGGCACGAGCAGGGCCGCTCCCGTCGCCGCGATGAGCAACCCCGCCACCATCGGCGACCGGGGCCCGGTACGGGCGGTCAGCCGGCCGGCGACCGGGGCGAGCAGGCTCAGCGGCGCGAACAGCGGCACCAGCGCCAGGCCGGCGACGAGCGCCGAGCGGTCCTGCACCCGTTGCAGATAGAGGGTGAGCACGAAGAGGAGGCCGAGCGAACCGAGGTTCATCGCTCCTGCCGCCGCGTTGGCCGCCGAGAACCCCGACCGGCGGAACAGGCCAAGCGGCAGCATCGGATCCGGCTGCCGGCGTTCGACGAGCAGGAAGGCGGCGAGGAGAACCACCGCGAGTACGCCCGCGGCGGCCGATCCCGCCACGAAGGCAAACGTGACCGCGGCGAGCAGCGCCGCGCCCAGAGCCATGCCAACCGGATCCAGCCGCCGCGCGCCGGGCTCGGTGCTCTCCCGCACCACCCGGGCCGAGACCACGCCGGCGGCGAGCACGATCGGAACGTTGATCAGGAACACCCAGCGCCACCCTGGGCCGTCGACCAGCGCACCACCGAGGACCGGCCCGGCCGGGAGCGCCATGCTGCCGACTCCGGCCCAGATGCCGATGGCGCGCGCCTGCTCGGCCCGCCCGGGGAAGGCCCGGGTGATGATGGCCAGCGTGCCGGGCAGCAGGAGCGCCGCGCCCGCGCCCTGCACCGCCCGCGCCGCGATCAACACCTCAGGACCGGTAGCGAGCGCGCAGCCCAGTGAACCGGCCCCGAACAGGGCCAGGCCAGTCTGGACCACACGTTTGTGCCCGTACCGGTCGCCCACCGTGCCGCCGCTGAGCATCAGGCTCGCCAGCACGACGGCGTACGCGTCGACGACCCACTGCAATCCGCTGACGCCGGCGTCGAGGTCGGTGCCGATGTGCGGCAGCGCGACGTTGACGATGGTGACGTCGAGCAGGACCAGGAAGTAGCCGACACACATCGTCACCAGGACGAGGGTGCGGGAGGCCACCCGGGCAGGTTACCCGGCAGGTGCGACACGGTGCCGGCGCAGCCGGATGCCGTCCAGGTGCAGGCAGCGCCTGCCCCAGTACGCGCAGGCCGCCACCGTCAGCACGGTGAGGACCGGGCTGATCACGCCCCGCGCCAGCAGCCCGGTGTCCAGGCCGATGCGCAGCAGGCCGTAGTTCATCGCCGCGTCCACGACCCGGGACAGGCCCCACAGGATCGCCACGTCCCGGAACATCTTCTGCACCCGGTGCCGGTCCAGCACGTGCTTGGGCAGGTGTACGAAGTCCCGGGCCAGCCGCAGGGTCAGCGGGCGGCCGAGGATCGCGCTGCCCATGAAGAGCGCGGCCATGAAGATCGAGCCGAGCACCGGCTGCAGCAGGTACACCACGGCACTGGACAGCCACAGCGCCAGGCACGCCCGGCCGGTCAGCATGGTGGCGCAGAGCATCAGCGTGCCGGGCATCCGGCGGCCGGCGAACCAGCGGACCGCGACGGTCAGGTAGACCCAGCCGAGCGCCGCCGCGAAGGCCACCACCAGCCCGCTGACGTGCAGCAGGATGGCCAGCAGCGCGGTCGGGATGAGCACCGTCTCGGCGAGCAGGCGGGCCGCGCCGAGAAGCGTCGGGCGCAGCGGCGGCAGCTCCACGATGATGTGCTGGACCGCTCTGGCGGCGGCCCCGCCCAGCGAGTGCGGATGTTCCGCGGGCTCGACCGGGGTCTCCTGCACCTCGTGGTCTGCCATCAACCCTCCGACCGTGCTCGCGTCTGCTGTTTGTCGCTGTGCTCTTGCTGTGCATTACGGCGCCGGCCACCGGATCGGTTCATCCCGGATTCGGACCGTTCGCGGTTGCCGGACAGGGCCGACAGCGGGCGAGAGTACCGGATTACCCCGAGCCGCGGGAGGGTACGCCACCCCCCATGGACAAGCTGGTACGGTCGCTGCTCCAGGTGTGCGGCCGGACGTACGCCGCCGAGGCGGGCATCAAGCTCGCCGACCGGCCTGGGCCGCTCTACCAGCTGCTGGTGCTGACCGTCCTGCTGTCGACCCGGATCCGGGCGTCTGTCGCGATCGCCGCCGCCCGGGAGCTGTTCGCCGCCGGGTACACCACGCCGGAGCGGATGCGCGCGGCCAGCTGGCAGCAGCGGGTCAACGCCCTGGGCCGGGCACACTACGTCCGCTACGACGAGAGCACGTCGACGGCGCTGGGGGAGGGCGCCGAGCTCGTCCTCGACGAGTACCGCGGCGACCTGCGCCGGATGCGCGAGGCCGCCGGCAACGACGCCGCGAAGCTGCGCCAGCTGCTGCAGCGGGTGCCGCGGATCGGGCCGGTCGGCGCCGACATCTTCTGCCGCGAGGCGCAGGCGGTCTGGCCGTGGCTGCGCCCGTACCTGGACAAGAGAACCCTCCGCGGCGCGCAGCGGCTCGGCCTGCCCGCGGACCCGGACCGGCTGGCGAAGCTGGTGCCCGACGCCGACCTGGCGCGGCTGTCCGCCGGCCTCGTCCACGTCTCGCTCGACCAGGACCTGGTCAAGCAGGTCAAGGCCGCGGCCTGACGCCCGGCCCGCCGCGCACGCCCCCCCGCCCCCCCCGGCCCCCGGGCCCCGGCG
>JADGHA010000166.1 GCA_019689695.1 Micromonosporaceae bacterium
CGAGCGAGCCGCCGCCGAAGTCCAGGCAGTAGACCTGTACCTCGGCCGGAGTGTGGGTGAGCGCCAGGCTACAGACCACGGTCCGGAGCAGGTCGGACTTGCCGGTGCGCCGCCCACCGACCACAGCCACCTGCCCGTCGCGCCCGGGGAGGCTGAGCCACAGCGGGTCCTGCCGGCGCTCCAGCGGCTTGTCCACCAGGCCGACCGGGATCCGCAGGCCGCCGTGCCGCTGTCCATCCTGGACCGTGAGCCCGCGCTGCGGGTCGGCCACGACCGGTCCGAGCAGGGTGTCCAGCGCCGGTGGCTCGGTCAGCGGCGGCAGCCAGATGCGCCGGGCCGGGGGGTAGGCGGCGCGCAGCGCTCGGGTGACCTGCTCCACCACGGGCACCGACTCCGTGTCGCCGCCATCCGTGCTCGACGCCTGGAACGACGTGGCTGCCAGGAACCGGGTGGGCGGGTCGGCGCTGTACTTGAGAAATCCGTGGCCGGGGGAGCGGGGCAGCTCGTAGGCGTCCGGCACACCGAGCAACAGCCGCGATTCCATGGCCGAGAAGGTGCGCAGGCCGATCCGGTAGGACAGGTAGGTGTCCAGCCCTCGCAGGCGGCCCTCCTCCAGCCGCTGGCTGGCCAGCAGCAGGTGGACCCCGAGCGACCGGCCGACCCGTCCGATCTGGACGAACATGTCGAGGACCTTCGGCTTGGCGGCGAGCAGCTCGGTGAACTCGTCGCAGATGACCAGCAGGGACGGCAGCGGCTCGAGCGGCTGGCCGCCGGCGCGGGCCTGCTGGTATTCGCGTACCGAGGCGTAGTTGCCGGCCGCCCGCAGCGCCTCCTGGCGCCGGACCAGCTCGCCGCTGATCGTGTCCTGCAGCCGGTCGACCAGGGTCAGGTCGTCGGCCAGCCCGGTCACCGTGGCGACGGTGTGCGGCAGGTCGTCGAACGGCTGGTACAGCTTGCCGCCCTTGAAGTCGGCGAAGACGAAGTTGAGCTGGTCCGGGCTGTGCGTGGCCGCCAACGCGATGACCAGGGTGCGCATCAGTTCGGATTTGCCCGAGCCGCTGGCCCCGACGACCATGCCGTGCGGCCCCATCCCGTCCTCGGCGGACGGCTTGAGGTCCAGCTCGATGGGGGTCCCCGTCGAGTCCACGCCGATGGGCACGCGCAGCAGCGCCCGCCCGCTGCGGGGCGCCCGCACGGGGATCTCGGTGCCGCCCAGCAGGTCGAGGATGCTGGGCGAGGTGGACAGCGGGCGGGTCGGCGCGGCACCGGTCTCGGGGCTCGGCGGGCGCACCCGCGTCCACGCCTTGGCCACCCGGTCGACCAGGTCGAGCGCGCCGTCCGACACCTCCTGGGTCCACTCGTGCGGTCCGGTACCGATCGCGGTGCGCAGCTCCGGCAGCGCGACCAGGAACCGGCTGCGCCGCAACAGCGCCCAGCCGGGCCGGTCGGCCGGGATCTGCTCGGCCAGCCGGGGGTCCACATGCGACTCGCTGGCCCGGCCCAGCGCCAGCTCGATCCGGCAGTGGATCAGCTCCTCGAGCTCGTCGGGCACGTCCCGCCAGCCGCGCGCCGCCACCACCAGGTGCACGCCGTACTCCAGGCCGCTGGCGGCGAGAGCCCGGATCCGGTCCGCGTACCGGGTGAACTCCGACCACCGGTCGATGAACAGGAAGACGTCCGGGTGCGGCCCGTCGGGCAGGTTGCCGCGCAGCGCCCGGAACCGGGTCGCCGAGTCGATGTCGTACTGCCGGAACAGTTGCTTGCGCCGGTCGATGATCGCCTGGATCTCGTCCAGCACCCCGGTCACCGCGGCGTCCTCGTCGTCGCCGGCCAGCCGCTCGAAGGCCGGCAGCCGGCGCAGCGAGCCGAGCTTGTTGCCACCGGACTCCAGGCAGTAGAAGCGCACCTCGTCCGGGGTGTGGGTCAGCGCCAGGGCGCCGATCAGCGTCCGCAGCAGGGTGCTCTTACCGCTGCCGATCCGGCCCACCACCAGTAGGTGCCCGTCGGAGTGGGCCAGGTCGAGCCAGACCGGCTCGGCCCGCTCGCTGCCGCGGAAGACCTGGCCGATCGGGACCACCAGCCGCCCGGTGCCCAGCCACTCCTCGGCGCGCAGCCCGTGCTCGGCGGTCTGGGTGAGCGGCCCGAGCAGGTCACCCAGGTGCACCCGCAGCCCACCCGGCCCGGCCGCGGTCGGGTAGGCGCGGCGGACGTTCGCCAGATGCACCTCGTCCTCGACGTAGCCGTACTGGGTGGGCGTCTGCCGGGTGGTGCGGCTGGGCACCTCCTGACGGACGTACTCCCACAGGTCGTTCGGCGTGATCCGGCCGACGCCCCGCACGTCGGCCGCGCCGGTGGAGAGCCCGCGCACCACCGCCTCGGTGAAGGCGGAGAGCATGCGCGGCCGGCCGCCGGCCGCGGGCCGCCCGTCGTCGGCGCTCTCCACCGAGTTCGACGCGGTCAGCACATAGGTACCGCGTCCCGCCTGCAGCTCGCGGCCCACGTCGATCTGCGGATCGGACTTGAGCCCGTCCCCGGCGAACGCCCCGCTGTAGCAGCAGTCCAGCAGCACCACCTTGCTCGACGCGTCGGACTCCTCGATCAGCTCCTTGATGAAGGAGGCCGAGACGGAGGTCGACGCGAGCAGCTTCAGCTCGGTGTTGCTGACCGCGAGGTGCAGGCGGCCGCTGCGGCTGCGCACGCCGTGTCCGGAGAAGTAGAGCGTGACCAGGTCGCCGGGCTCGGCGGCGAGGAAGAGCCGCTCCACTGCCCGCTCGATCTCCGCCTTGGATTCGTTGACCAGGATGTCGGCCGGGTCGAAGCCGCCGATCTCCGGGTCGCGCAGCAGCTCGCGCAGCATCTGCGCGTCGTGCGCCGGCGCGAACAGCGAGGTGAGCCCCTCGTCGCGGTAGCTGTCGTTGGCGACGACCAGCGCCAGCCGGCGGCTCATTCCGGGTCGTCCTCCAGCAGCCGGGCCAGCTGTTTGGTCACCGCGCTGAGGTCGGCCGCCGAGGCGCCGTCGAGAGTCACCTCCCGGTCACCCCTGCGGATCCGCACCGCGCGGGCCCTGGTCCGCGCCAGGTAGGCCACGATGACGTCCCTGATCGCGCCGATCGTGCTGGCGGAGAGCAGCCCGGACACCACGAGGTAGCCGATCTGCTCGGCGGCGCCGGACTTCACCGACTGTGGCGGCGCCATGGCGAGCGGCCGCACCGCGAGCGGAGCGGCGGCGCGCAGGTCGGCGGCGAGCTGGCGGCTCAACTCGTCGAGACGCCCGGCGGCGGTGTTGTCGTCCCCGATCACCTGCACCGTCAGCTCCGTCGTCACGGCGTCACTGTATCGAGAGGACAGACCGGCCGGCGACCTCCGGGAGGCGGGGCCGGCGTGGGCCGCGGTGGGCGCACCTGGTGCAGGTGACGCAGTCGATCGGTTAACGTGTGCCTATGCGGGTTACCGGAGTTGACGGGGTCAAGTCACTGGTGGGGCGCGAGCTGGGCCCCAGCGACTGGGAGGAGATCACCCAGGAGCGGGTGAACCTGTTCGCCGACGCGACGGGTGACCATCAGTGGATCCACGTCGACCCGCAGCGGGCGGCCGCCGGCCCGTACCACGGCACCATCGCCCACGGGTACCTGACGCTCTCGCTCATCCCGTACCTCATGCCGAAAATCCTGCAGGTCGAGGGCTTCTCCGCGGGCATCAACTACGGCTGCGACCGGGTGCGGTTCCCGGCTCCGGTGCCGGTGGGCAGCAAGGTGCGCTGCCGGGCGACGGTGGACGAGGTCACCGACGTGCCGGGCGGGGTCCAGGTCAAGAACACCGTGACCATCGAGGTGGAGGGTCAGACCAAGCCGAGCTGCGTGGCCACCACGCTGGTGCGTTACCTGCTGTGACCACGCCCTAGCCGGCCAGCAGTTCGGGGGAGCGGGCCAGCGCCCGCAGCCGTTCCCGCGGCTGCGCGACCAGCCGCCGCTCGCGCAGGTCGAGCAGCCCGGCCACGGCGACCAGGTCGGCCACCTGGGTGCCGTCCGGCCGCCGGTAGTCCTGCCGGATCCGGAACGTGCGGCCCTCGCCCCACTCGAATTCGCAGGAGACCTCGACCTCGTCGCCGCCGCGCAGCTCCCGCAGGTACCGGATCGTGGTCTCCAGGACGACCGGCCCGATACCGCTGGTGATCAGCGCGTCCTGGCTGATCCCGGCCGCCCGCAGCAGCTCCCAGCGGGCGTGCTCGGCGTACTGCAGGTAGACGGACTGGTTCAGGTGCCCCTGGGTGTCCAGCTCGTAGCCGCGTACGGTGACGCGCACAGTGAAGGTGTCTGCCATCGCGCCCAGAATAATCAGCCGTTCCGCATGACCCAGATCGGCAGGGGCCCGACCGCCAGGGTGTCCCGGACCTGCCAGCCGGCACGGCGGTAGACCTCGACGTTGGCCGGGTTGCCGGTCTCCAGGATCGCCGGCAGGCCGGCTGCCGCCGCCCGACGCAGCCCGACCTCCATGACGGCGTGACCCCAGCGGCGACCGGCGTAGTCGGGGTGGGTGCCGAGAACGCCGAGGTACCAGTACGGGGCGGCCGGCAGGGCGCCGAACACGGCCCGCTCGTACGCGTCGACGCGGGCCAGCGCGTCGGCCGGGATCCGGTCGGCGAGGGCGTCGGTGGAGCGCGCGCGAGCGAGGGCCTCGGCCGGGCGCCGGTCAGCGAGGGCGTCGGCGGCGGGCTCGCCCGTGGCGTGCGGTGCATCCCACATCGCCAGCGATGCGCCATGCCCGATGGTCCAGATCGTTCCCTGCCCCACCCGCTTGTCGAAGAGGTGACCGAAGAACGCGGCCGCGTACTGCGGGTAGCTGGCATCGTCGGGGAAGAGATAGCGCAGCACCGGGTCCTTGACGAACGCGGCGACCAGGGAGGCCACCGCCTGTTCGCGGTCTGCCGGGCTGGCCGCCGTGATCTCGGGTGCGGTCACGGCGTGACGATAGCCGGGCGCCGCCTCGGCTGTGCTCCTCGTGTGCGGAAGGTCATTAGGATCGCCGGACATGCAAAGAGTGTGTTTCCTGCTGAAGGTCCGTCCGGATCGGCTGGAGGAGTACCGCCGCCGGCACGCGTCGGTCTGGCCGGAGATGCTGGACGCGTTGCGGGCGACCGGCTGGCGCAACTACTCGCTCTTCCTGCGGGAGGACGGGCTGCTCGTCGGCTACCTGGAGACCGACGACCTGCAGGCGGCACTGGACGGTATGGCGGCCACCGACGTCAACGCCCGGTGGCAGGCCGAGATGGCGCCGTTCTTCGAGGACCTGGACGGCCGCCGCCCGGACGAGGGCATCGTCCCGCTCACCGAGATCTTCCACCTCGACTGAGCCTCGCCCAGAACTGAGTGCGTTGTCGCTGCTACAGGCGACGACGACTCGTCAAGATCTGACTGTTTTCGCGGCGGCCCAGGCTGCGCGGCCACCCGGGCGGGCGAGCTGCGCCGCCGTTGGCGCCGTGAGGTGATTTCCTGCCCGTGCTCGCCGGCCACGGCCAGCCTGGGTCAGCCGGCTCCCGTTCGACATTCCGGCGGTGCGGGTGCACCGGCCGCCACACCTGCCCGCTCGCCGAACCTGCCCGCTCGCCGCACCTGACCGGCCGAGAGTGTCCATATTGGACGGTATGCGCGGACCGCGACGCCACGGTCACCGGTGTGACGCTGCCGGGTTATCGCTGAGAGCGGCGCGGATATCGGAGGACAGGATCCTCTACTGCCCGGCATGGCCTGTGCGCAGTCACCCGCACGACGTCGCCGCGCAGGCGCGAGCGGCACTGGTCGTGCGGGTTGGCGACCGGGGAGACCGTTGACGGGCGGGGATCCGAACGCCTAGCGTGAGTGTTCGTACTAAGAACGTGAGTTCGCTATACGAACAGGAGATGGCGTGGCCTCGATCGTCCCGCTCGCGGACGCCGTGTCGGAGCTGGTGCACGACGGCGACACGGTCGCGATGGAGGGCTTCACGCACCTGATCCCGTTCGCCGCCGGGCACGAGATCATCCGGCAGGGCCGGCGCAACCTCACCCTGGTGCGGATGACCCCCGACGTCATCTACGACCAGCTCATCGGCGCCGGGTGCGCCCGCCGGCTGGTCTTCTCCTGGGGCGGCAACCCCGGGGTGGGCTCGCTGCACCGGTTCCGTGACGCCGTGCAGAACGGCTGGCCGGTGCCGCTGGAGATCGAGGAGCACAGCCACGCCGGGATGGCCAACCGGTACGTGGCGGGCGCGGCCGGCCTGCCGTTCGCGGTGCTGCGCGGCTACGTCGGCACCGACCTGGCCCGGCACACCCCGACCGTCAAGCCGATCACCTGCCCGTTCACCGGCGAGACGCTGACCGCGGTGGCGGCGCTGCGCCCGGACGTGGCGATCATCCACGCCCAGCGCGCGGACCGGGCGGGCAACGTGCAGATGTGGGGCATCACCGGCGTGCAGAAGGAGGCCGTGCTCGCCGCCAGCCGGTCGCTGGTCACCGTCGAGGAGGTGGTGGACGAGCTGGAGCCGCGCCCGGACCAGGTGATCCTGCCGAGCTGGGTGGTGACCCGGGTGGCGCACGTGCCCGGCGGCGCCCACCCTTCGTACGCGCACGGCTACTCGGAGCGGGACAACGACTTCTACGTACGCTGGGATGCGATCAGCCGCGACCGCGAGGAGTTCGCCCGATGGTTGGCGACTTTACAGCCGACGAGATCATGACGGTGGCCGCGGCCAGGGCGCTGCGCGACGGGCAGACCTGCTTCGTCGGCATCGGCCTGCCGAGCACTGCGGCGAACCTCGCCCGGGCCACGCACGCACCCAACCTGGTGCTCATCTACGAGTCGGGCACCATCGGCGCCAAGCCGGACCGGCTGCCGCTCTCCATAGGCGACGGCATCCTGGCGCGTACCGCGGACGCGGTGGTGAGCGTGCCCGAGGTGTTCAACTACTGGCTGCAGCCCGGCCGGGTGGACGTCGGCTTCCTCGGCGCCGCCCAGGTCGACCGGTACGGCAACATCAACACCACCGTGGTCGGCGACGACTACCGGCGCCCGAAGGTGCGGCTGCCCGGTGCCGGCGGCGCACCGGAGATCGCCGCCTCCGCCCGCCGCGGGATCATCATGGTCCGGCACAGCCGGCGCACCCTGGTCGAGCGGGTCGACTTCGTCACCTCGGTCGGCTTCGGCCGCGGGCCCGGTGACCGGCAGCGGCTCGGCCTGTCCGGAGCCGGCCCGCAGATGCTCATCACCGACCTGGGCATCCTCGAACCCGATCCGGACACCTGCGAGCTGACGCTGACCCACCTGCACCCCAACGCCACCCTCGACCAGGTGCGGGAGGCCACCGGCTGGCCGCTGAAGGTGGCCCCAAACCTGGCCGAAACACCGCCGCCGACCGCGGCGGAGCTCGCGACGCTGCGCAAGCTGGAGCGGACCCGATGACCGACGTGTACATTGTGGACGCCGTCCGCACGCCGATCGGCCGGTACGGCGGGGCGCTCTCCGGCGTACGCCCGGACGACCTGGCCGCGACCGTGGTGGCCGCGCTGGTCTCCCGCCAGCCCGGCCTGGACCCGGCCGCCGTGGACGACGTCTACCTGGGCGACGCCAACGGCGCGGGGGAGGACAACCGCAACGTGGCCCGGATGGCGGCGCTGCTGGCCGGGCTGCCGCCGAGCGTGCCCGGCGCCACCATCAACCGGCTGTGCGGCTCCGGCCTGGAGGCGGTGATCGCGGCGAACCGGGCGATCGCCTGCGGGGACGCCTCGATCTGCGTGGCCGGCGGGGTGGAGTCGATGAGCCGGGCGCCCTGGGTGCTGCCCAAGCCCGAACGCGGCTTCCCGCGCGGCTCCGAGACGCTGCACTCCACCACGCTGGGCTGGCGCATGGTCAACCCGAAGATGCCCGCGGAGTGGACGGTCGCGCTGGGGGAGGGCGCGGAGATCCTCGCCGACAGGTACCGCATCGACCGCGAGGCCCAGGACCGGTTCGCGCTGCGCAGCCACCAGCGAGCCGCGGCGGCCTGGTCGGCCGGCGCCTTCAAGGACGAGGTGGTGCCGGTGCCCGGCGCAGACCTGGACCGCGACGAAGGCATCCGCCCGGACACCTCGCTGGAGAAGCTGGCCGCGCTGAAGCCGGTGTTCCGTCCGGACGGGACAGTCACCGCGGGCAACTCGTCGCCGCTCAACGACGGCGCCGCCGCGCTGCTGCTCGCCGACGAGGCCGGGCTGCGGCGCCTCGGCGCCACCCCGCTGGCCCGGCTGGTGGCCCGGGCGGCCAGCGGCGTCGAGCCGCAGCTGTTCGGCATCGGGCCGGTCGAGGCGGCCCACACCGCGCTGGCCCGCGCGGGGATCGGCTGGGG
>JADGHA010000167.1 GCA_019689695.1 Micromonosporaceae bacterium
CCGCGACGGCGCCGGCGAACAGGCCGAGCCCGGCGTCGAGCGCCTCACCGAGCGGGTCGAGGTCCTCGACCAGCGCGAGGTCCAGCCCGACCGCGGCCGCGCCCGCCGACCGGATCAGGCCGACCGGCACGCGGGGCGCGCAGCAGTGCACCACCACCGGTACGCCCGCCTTCTCGATGACCGCCCGCAGCGCGGCCTCGGCCGTCTCTGTCTCCACGGCGGGCAGCATGGAGAACCCGCTCTCGGTGGGCACCCGGCCGGCGAGCACCGCCGGCAGGGACGGCTCGTCGAGCTGCAGGAGCACCGAGGCGGCCGGGATCCGGTTGCGCACCTGTGCCACGTGTCCGGCCAGGCCCTCGGCGAGCGAGGCGGTCAGGTCCCGCACCGCCCCCGGATCGCGCAGCATCCGCCCGCCGATGGGCAGGTCGATCCCGGCGGCGAGGGTCCACGGCCCGGCCACCTGAACCTTGAACGGACCCTGGTAGCCGTCCGCCTGCTCGGTCATCTGGTCCAGGTCGCGCTCCCACAGGTCCAGCGCCCGGCGCAGGTCGACACCGGGCCGGGAGGCCGCCCGCCAGCGCGCCGCGTACAGCTCCACCGGCAGGTCGACCAGCAGCGCCGCGCCGCGGCCGATCATGTCCGCGCCCGGCCCGCGGGCCGGCAGCTCGGGCAGGTGCGGCAGGTCGGGCAGCTCGCCGAGCACCACCCGCTGCGCCTCCGCGATGTCGGTCCCGGGCAGCGAACCGACCCCGGTCGCCGCGCCCCGCGGCCACGGCCACGGCGTCCCGGTCATGCCGCCCCTACCGGCACGCCCCGCCCGGTCTCCGGCAGCGCCTGGCTGATGGTGGCCGAGCCGATCACCACGTCACCGGCGGGATCCGGGCGGTACGCCACGATGGCCTGACCCGGCGCGACGCCCCGGACCGGCCGGTGCAGATGAGCAGTGAGCCGCCCGCCGGCCAGCGTGACCGTCGCCGGGACCGTCTCGCCATGCGCCCGCATCTGCACCTCGCACTCCACCGTGGTCGGCTCACCGCAGGTCCACACCGGATGGTCACCGTACACGGTAGACACATCCAGTGCCTCGGCCGGACCGACGGTGACGGTCCGCGTCACCGGGGTGACAGACAGCACGTACCGCGGGCGGCCGTCCGGCGCCGGCCGGGTCAGCCGCAGCCCGCGCCGCTGGCCCACGGTGTACGCGTACGCGCCCTGGTGCGTGCCGAGCACCTCGCCGGTCTGCGCGTCGACCACCTCGCCGGGCGCCTCGCCGAGCCGCTCGGCGAGGAAACGGCGGGTGTCGCCGTCGGCGATGAAGCAGATGTCGTGGGAGTCGGGCTTGTCCGCGACCGCCAGCCCGCGCCGGGCCGCCTCCGCCCGCACCTGCGCCTTGGTGGAGTCGCCCAGCGGAAACATCGAATGGGCCAGCTGCTCGCGGGTCAGCACGGCCAGGACGTACGACTGGTCCTTGGCCAGGTCGACCGAGCGGCGCAGCCGGCCGTCCGGGCCCAGCCGGGCGTGGTGCCCGGTCACCACCGCGTCGAAGCCCAGGGCCAGCGCGCGGTCCAGCACCGCGGCGAACTTGATCTTCTCGTTGCAGCGCAGGCAGGGGTTCGGGGTACGCCCGGCGGCGTACTCGGCCACGAAATCCTCGATGACGTCGGCGTGGAACTGGGCGGCCAGATCCCAGACGTAGAACGGGATGCCGATCACGTCGGCGGCGCGTCGGGCGTCCCGGGCATCCTCCGGCGTGCAGCAGCCGCGCGCAACGGACCGGTGCGGGCGGGTCGCGAAGGCGGACGCCGAACCAGACTGGGGGTTGCGCGCCAGGGCCAGGTGCACCCCGGTGACGTCGTGCCCGGCATCGACCGCGCGGGCCGCCGCCACCGCGGAGTCCACACCCCCGGACATCGCCGCGAGCACTCTCACCGTGCCAGCCTATCCGGCGCGGCGCCCGGCCCCCGGCCGGTCAATGCGGTGGGGCCGCCTCACCGGCGGCGGACCTGCCGGCCGTGGGCCTGCCGGCGGCCGGCTTGCGGACCGCGCCTGCCCGGCGGGCCCGCTCCACCGCGCCCGGCAGCGCGGCGACCAGCGCATCGACCTCCTCGGCGGTGGAGGTGTGGCCGAGTGTGAACCGCAGCGACGAACGAGCCCGGCCCTCGTCGGCGCCCATCGCGAGCAGCACGTGCGACGGCTGCGCGACGCCCGCCGAACACGCCGATCCGGTCGAGCAGGCGATCCCCTGGGCGTCCAGCAGGAGCAGCAGCGCGTCACCCTCGCAGCCGGGGAAGGAGAAGTGCGCGTTGCCGGGCAGCCGGTCCGCCGGGTCACCGTTGTAGACGGCGTCCGGCACCACCTCGCGTACGCGCTGGACCAGCTCGTCGCGCAGCGCGCCGACCCGGGCCGCGAACTCCTGCTGACCCTTGACCGCCGCCTCCACCGCCACCGCGAAGGCCACGATGCCGGGCACGTCCAGCGTCCCCGAGCGCACGTCGCGCTCCTGGCCCCCGCCGTGCAGCACGGGCGTGCACGGCGCGTCGCGGGCGAGCAGCAGCGCGCCGACGCCGATCGGCCCGCCCAGCTTGTGCCCGGTGACGGTGAGCGCGGCCGCGCCGCTGCTGGCGAAGTCCACCGGGATCTGGCCGACCGCCTGCACCGCGTCGGTGTGCAGCGGCACCCCGTACTCCGCCGCCAGCGCGGCCAGCTCCGGCACCGGCTGCACCGTGCCGACCTCGTTGTTCGCCCACATCGTCGAGACCACGGCGACCTCGTCGGCGTGCTCCGCCAGCGTTTCGCGCAGCGCGTCCACGCGGATCCGCCCGACCTCGTCCACCGGCAGCCAGTCGACCTGGGCGCCCTCCTGCCGGGCCAGCCACTCGACCGAGTCCAGCACCGCGTGGTGCTCGACCGCCCCGGCCACCACCCGGGTGCGGCGTGGCTCCGCGGCCCGCCGGGCCCAGAAGATCCCCTTCACCGCGAGGTTGTCGCTCTCCGTGCCGCCCGACGTGAAGATCACTTCGGACGGCCGGGCACCGAGCGCGGCGGCGATCCGTTCGCGCGCCTCCTCCACCCGCCGTCGGGCCTGCCGGCCGGGCGCGTGCAGCGATGACGCGTTGCCAACCTCGTGCGCAGTAGCCGCGTACGCCTCGATCGCCTCGGGCAGCATCGGCGTCGTGGCGGCGTGATCCAGATAGGCCATCGCACAACAGCCTAGTGAATCCCCGACCCCTCACCCGTTGATCATGAGGTTAGCTGCGCCAAATGCTTGTTTTGTCGCTGCTGGTCCTGATCAACGGGGGCGAGTCGGTCGGGGATGTCACCTGCGCTTGCGGATCTCCTCGGCCGCCTGCGGAACGACCTTGTGCAGGTCGCCGACGACACCGAAGTCGGCCAGCTCGAAGATGGGGGCCTCGGGGTCCTTGTTGACCGCGACGATCACCTTGGAGGTCTGCATGCCGGCCCGGTGCTGGATCGCGCCGGAGATGCCCAGCGCGATGTACAGCTGGGGGGAGACGGTCTTACCGGTCTGCCCGACCTGGAACTGGTGCGGGTAGAAGCCGGAGTCGACCGCCGCGCGGGACGCGCCGACCGCGCCGCCGAGCAGGTCGGCCAGCTCCTCCACCTGCTTGAAGTTCTCCGCCGAGCCCACGCCCCGGCCACCGGAGACCACGACCGACGCCTCGGTCAGCTCCGGCCGGGCGCCCTTGGCCTCGGCGACCCGCTCCACGATGCGGGCCAGCTTCGCCGACCCGTCCACGGCCACCTCCACCGCCGACACCTTCGCCTCGGCCGGCGCCGGTGTCGGGGTGAGCGAGTTCGGCCGCACGGTCACCAGCGGCAGGCCCCGGGTCACCCGGGAGGTGACGATGGTCGAGCCGGCGAAGATCGCCTGGGTGGCGGTGCCGTCCGCGGCCAGCCCGGTGACGTCGGTGAGCAGGCCGTTGTCCAGCTTCACCGCCAGCCGCCCGGCGATCTCCTTGCCCTCCTGCGTCGAGCCCAGCAGCACCGCCGCCGGCGACACCTGCCGCACCAGGTCGGCCAGCGCCGCCGCCTTCGGCGCCACCAGGTACCCGTCCAGATCCTCGTGCTCGGCCGCGTACACCGTCGCCGCGCCATACTCGGCCAGCTTGTCGACGACCGCGGCCGCCGCGCCCGGTGCGCCCAGCACCACCGCGGCCGGCGTGCCCAGCTCACGGGCCAGGGTGAGCATCTCCAGGGTGACCTTCTTGACCGCGCCACCCGCCTGCTCGACGACTACCAGAACCTCAGCCATCTGCAAATCCCCAACCCGCCTCAGACGAACTTCTCGGACGCGAGGAACTCCACCAGCTTGACCCCGCCGTCACCCTCGTCGACCACCTTGGTGCCACCCTGCCGCGGCGGCCGCTTCGCGTGCTCCACCACCGCCGAGTACGCCCCGGCCAGCCCGACCTCGGCGGCCGGGATGCCCAAATCGGCCAGGGACAGCGTGGTCACCGGCTTCTTCTTCGCCGCCATGATCCCCTTGAACGACGGGTACCGCGGCTCGTTGATGGTGTCCCACACGCTCACCACCGCCGGGGTCGAGGCGGTCACCACCTCGTACCCCTCCTCCGTCTGCCGCTCGATCGTCAGGGTGGCTCCGCCCGCTCCGTTGGTGTCCACGGTCAGCTTCCGGGCCCCGGTCAACGCGGCGATGCCCATCCGCTCGGCGAGCATGTGCGGCATCACCTGCACCCGCCCGTCGGTGGACTCGGCACCGCAGAGGATCAGGTCCGGGTTCACCGTGCCCAGCGCGGCGGCGAGCACCTTCGACGTGGCCAGCGCGTCCGATCCGTGCAGCGCGTCGTCCACCACGTGCACGGCCTTGTCCGGGCCCATCGACAGCGCCTTGCGGATGGACTCGCCGGCCCGCTCCGGACCCATGGTCAGCACGGTCACCTCGCCGCCGTGCGCTTCCTGGATCCGCAACGCCTCTTCTATGGCGTACTCGTCCATCTCGTTGATGACGTTGGTCGCCGACTCCCGGTCGACGGTGTTGTCGTCAGATCGCAGGTTGCGTTCGGCACCGGAGTCCGGCACCTGCTTGACGAGAACCACGATGTTCACTCGCGCTGCTCCTCACCACACCGAAAGTGCTGGCCGCGCCGGTGCCGGCGGGCGTCCTCGGCGCGTACCACGATGTTACGTGCGAGTAGGTAGCGGCGGACCAGCGGTGGTGGTGAGACAGCTCACCCGGCCAGCGCCTGCCGCACCCGGTCGATCATGTCGGCCTCCGGCTCGCTGACCCCCTGGGCGGTGCCGGCCACCCGGTTCACCGCGTCGACCACGGTCGATCGGTAGCGGTCCAGCTCCTGCGGCGCCTTCGCGGCCAGGATCGCCACCGCCCGCCGCAGCGCGGCAAGCAGCACGGACGCCTCCTCGGCCGGCGGCGGCTTGGGCAGCTTGGGCGGCGGGCCGCTGGTCAGCACCTCCCTGACCAGGCCGGAGGATCCAGCCAGCGCGGCGGTGGCGGCGAAGCTCTCGCGCAGCACGTTGACCACGCCCCGGTGATCGGCGTTGGAGACCAGGTAGACCGCCCCGAACGCGGCAGCCTTGAGCGCCTGCTTCTCCTCCTCGGTCAGCGGCTCGGCCATGCCCACCATTCTCCGGGCACGTCACGTCCGCCGCGCAGGTCGGAAGACGTACGGCGTGGTGGTGGTGACCGGGACGAAGCCCATCCGCTCCAGGATCGGCCGGCTGTCGCCCGACGCGTCCACCTGCAGGTACGCGTAGCCGCGCTGGTCGGCCATCCGGGCGCGGTGCACGACCAGAGCCTTGTAGAGGCCGCGGCAGCGCCAGTCGGGCAGCGTGGAGCCGCCCCACAGCGTGGCGAAGGCGGTCCCGGGCACGTACCGCACCCAGCCGGCGCTGACCACCCCGTCGCTGGCCGGGACCGCCTGCTGCCCGGCCCCGGCCGCCTCGGCCACCAGCACCGTCACCCCCTGCGGATCCGCCGCGATCTCCTTCTCCAACGAGTCCGCGATTCCGGCGCGCGAGCCGCCCCAGACCGCCTCCTCCATCCGGGCGATCCGGTCGAGGTCCGCGCGGGCCGAGACCTCCCGCAGGCGTACGCCCTCCGGCAGCACCGGCATCGTGACCGCCAGCGGCGCCACCGGCCCGACCAGAACACTCTCCTGCTCCTCCGGCTCGAACCCGGCCGCCTGCAGCCGCCGCGGCAGGTCGGCCGGCTGGTCGTGGCCGTGCAGCTTCCACTCGACCTGCTCGCCGCGGCCGGCGAAGTAGTCCCGCTGCCGGCCGATCAGCGCGTCCAGCTCGTCGCCGGAGAGCCCGCCGAGGTCGGCGTAGGTGACCAGGCCCCCGCCGTCGAGCCCGACGAACCGCAGCACCAGCCCGTCCCGCTCGACGGTCACCCCGGCCGGCAACGCCGCGGGCACGCGGGCGCGCAGCTGGGCGTCGTACGCGGCGAGGAGCGTGCTCGGGTCGGTCACACCGTTCACCCCATCACATCCGCGCCCGGCGCGGGCCACCAACATAATCGAACTGTGCGCAGCACGATCAGGATGTGGTTCGACCCCGCGGAGACCCGGCAGGTCGGACACACGCCTGACTACCGGTTCTCGCTGGCCAACGAGCGGACCTTCCTGGCCTGGATCCGCACCGGCCTGGCCCTGGTCGGCGGTGGGCTGGCGGCTGCCCAGTTCCTGCCGCCGCTGCCGCTGCGCTACCTGCGGGAGGCGCTCGCGATCGCCCTGCTGCTGCTCGGCGCGGCGGTCTCGGTCCGCGCGGTGGACCGTTGGGTGCGCAGCGAACGGGCCATGCGGCTCGGCCGGGATCTGCCCGCCTCCCGCTTCCCCGCGATACTCGCGCTGATTGTCGGCCTGGGCGCCCTGGCGCTGATCGCCACCGTCGTCATCCAGAACCCGAGCAAGTGACCGAGCCAGGGCTGGCCCCGCAGCGGACCCGGCTGGCCTGGCGGCGCACGTTGCTCGCGCTGACCGCGGTCGCGCTGCTCACCATCCGGCTGGCCCTCCACTACGGAGTCGACGCCAGTACCATGCTGGCCATCGCGGCGGGGATGCTGTTGTGGCTGGGTGCGCTGCTGGTGAGCCATCGCCGGGGTTGGGGAGTGATCGCGTCGCCGGCCCGAGCCGCCTCGAAGCTGCCGCTGCTGGCCGCCGTCTGCGCCGGGTACGCGATCCTCGGCGGCATCCTGATCCTGACCCATCTGCCTCATTAGTGCGGCATGTGGCGTATTACCCGGGCGGCCGGCGGCCGGCGGAGGATGATTGGCCCATGGGTCGGCTCATCCCGCTGCTGTTCCTGGTGGAGGTCGCGCTGGTCGCGCTGGCCCTGATCAGCTGCCTCTCCGCCGAGGACGAGGAGATCCGCACCCTGCCCCGCGTCGGCTGGGTCTTCGTCATCCTGCTGTTCCCGCTGGTGGGGGCGATCGCGTGGTTCTCCGCCGGACGGCCGGTGCCGGAGGCTGAAGGCGCGCCCATCCGCGGGTTGCTGGGCCACCGACCGGTGCTGCGGGCCGGCCGCGGGGAGTGGTCGAGGCCGAACCGCCGGATAGTGGCCCCGGACGACGACCCGGAGTTCCTCCGCTCGCTCGACGTCGAGCGGGCCAGGCGCGACAACGAGCTGTTCAGCCGGTGGGAGGACGACCTCAAGCGCGGCGGTACGGATCCCCGCCGCCCGTCCCGCGGGCCGAGGGAGCAGGAGCGGCCACGTGACCCTGGCCGGCGGCGGGAACCGGGCGGCACCGGCCAGGATCCCCACCCGCCGCACGACACGCCGCAGTAGCGGCCTGTTCGGGCGCGCGGGGCAGAATCGGACACGTGCGAATCGCGCTGCTGGGACCGCTCGAGGTGCGCACCGACGCCGGCCGGCCGGTCCAGGTGGGCGGCCCGCGCCTGCGTACCCTGCTGATCCTGCTCGCGCTCGAGGCGGGCCGGGTGGCGACCACCCAGTGGCTGATCGACGGCGTGTGGGGCGAGGCCCCGCCGGTGGGCGCGGCGAATGCGCTGCAGGCCCTCGTGTCGAGGCTGCGCCGGGCGGTCCCCGAGTTGCCGGTGGAGTCGCACCCGGCGGGGTACCGGCTGGCGATCCCGCCCGACCAGGTGGACGTGGCCCGGTTCGAGCGGCTCGTGGGGGCCCCGCCCGGCCCCCCGCGGGGGGGCCCCCCCCCCCCCCCCCCCCCCCGCGGC
>JADGHA010000168.1 GCA_019689695.1 Micromonosporaceae bacterium
CCCGGGGGGGGGGGCCGGCGGGGGGCGGGGTTGGGGGGCGGGCCGGCGGCCGGCGGGTGCCCGCCGGCCGTCGCCCGTGCCTTCGCGGCTGGTGGCCGGCGCCGGCCAGGCCTCAACTGCATTCAGGCTCCTCGATCGAGAGGTCCAACGACGGCCCCGAGCACTACCCAGGAAACGGCGGATTATGGCGAAACGACGTGGACTCTTGCGCACGCGAACCGCGCCCGTCCGCCGCCGTTCCAGCGGTGGCCAGCGCCGCAGACGCCACCGGCCAGATGCGGCGTCCTTGTTGTGCCGTGCGAGACCCGGCTGCATGCTCAACCGGGCCACCGCGCACACGCAGCCGGGTCGCAGCTCACGCTCGGCCGGCGGCGCGCGTTCCGGCGGTCAGGGGGATGGGTTGGCCTTGACCCAGGCGGCCATCTCGTCGTCGACCATCGCCTGGTACAGCGACGCCGCCTTCTCCTGGTCGGAGATCACCACGCTCTGCCCGTCGATCATGTCGCTGCCCTGGTTGGGGCTGGTCAGGAACTTCAGGTTGTCGCCGCGCAGGTTGCGGAACTGCAGCGCCATGTCGACCAGAGAGAAGTCCTTGTCCACGGTGACCGCTTTGGTCACCGACTTGAGGAACGCGTTGAGCTTTGCCGGGTTGGTCAGCGTTCCCGTGCTCGCCGCCTTGTCCAGCAGTGCCCGCAGGAACTGCTGCTGGTGGCGCATCCGGGCGAAGTCGCCGTCCGGAAACTGTTTGCGCTGCCGCACGTAGTCCAGCGCCTGGGCGCCGTTGAGGTGCTGGTTGCCCTTGACGAACGTCCGGTACGGCTTGTGGATCGACTTGATGGTCCGCTCGATGTTCATGTCCACTCCGCCGAGAGCGTCGGTGACCTCCTTGAAGCCGGCGAAGTCGATCGCGATCACGTGGTCGATCCGGACGTCGGTGAAGCACTCCACGGTGCGTACCGCCAGCGGAAGCCCGCCGAGCGCGAACGCGGCGTTGATCTTGGCGTGGTCGCCACCGCACTCCGCCCCGGCGCTGGCCGGCACCGGCACCCATAGGTCGCGGGGGATGGAGACCAGGTACGCCTCGTCGTGGTTGGCCGGGATGTGCATGACGATCATCGTGTCGGCGCGGGCGTTGCCCTGCTGGTCCACCGGGGCGTCCGGATCCCGCGAGTCACTGCCCACGACCAGGATGTTCAGCGCACCGTCCACGGTTTGGGCCGGTCGTCCGCCGGTGATCGCGGAGAACGGGTCGGTGCGGGCCACCCGCTTGTCCAGGCTCCGCGCGTACATGTACAGACCGCCGACGGCCAGCATGGCCAGGACCAGGGCGACCGCGCAGCCGATCAGCACGCCGCGGCGCCAGTTGCGGCGGCTGCGGTACGGCTTGTCCTCGGGGCCGTGCGGACGGGTAGGTCCACCTGGTCCGCCCGGGCCACCGGGCCCGGCCCGCTCCGGTGGCGCCGGCCGGTTCCGCCGCGCCGCGCCGTACACGCCGTCGGCGGCCCGCGGGCCCGGGGCGCGGCCGCGGGCGCGCCCCCGGTCGGACGGGGCCGACCGGTCGGGCTGACGTGACCGGTCGGGCTGGCGTGACCGGTCGGGCTGGCGTGACCGGTCGGGCTGGCGTGACCGGTCGGGCTGGGATGTCCGGCGCGCCGGCGCCCACTGGGTGGCGGCGCTGGGCCGCTCCGCCGCCCGGCGGTACCTGTCGCGCGAGGACTCTGCCATACGGCCAAGGGTACGTAACGGACACCATCCGCCGTTCGCGCCACGTCGGGGACGGCACGAAAGCGGGATACGTCAGGCGCTGGCGAGCATGGTCCGGCGGAAGTACTCGATCGTGCGGCGCAGGCCCTCGTCGGGCGGCACGACCGGCTCGAACCCGAGCCGGGTGCGGGCCAGGGTGAGATCCGGGCGGCGCATCTCAGGGTCGTCAGCGGTACGCCCGACGAAGACCACCTCGGACGAGCTGCCGGTCAGCTCGATGATCTTGGTGGCCAGCTCCCGGATGGACAGCTCGTGCTCGGTGCCGCAGTTGATCGGGCCGGTCTCGGTCGAGTCCAGCAGCAGAAGGATGCCGCGGACCAGGTCGTCGATGTAGCAGAGCGACCGGGTCTGGTTGCCGGTGCCGTGCACGGTGACCGGCTGCCCGCGCAGCGCCTGGCTGATGAAGGTGGGCACGGCCCGCCCGTCGTCCGGGCGCATCCGTGGGCCGTACGTGTTGAAGATGCGGACAATCCCGACATCGAGCCCGCGAGACCGGTGGTACGCCATGGTCGCGGCCTCGGAGAACCGCTTCGCCTCGTCGTACACGCCGCGCACACCGACCGGGTTGACGTTGCCCCAGTAGGACTCGGGCTGCGGGTGTACCTGCGGGTCGCCGTACGCCTCCGAGGTGGAGGCCATGATGAACCGGGCGCCGTCCGCCAGCGCCCGTTCCAGCAGGTAGAGGGTGGCGACCGAGCCGACCCGCAGGATCTCGATCGGCCGGGTGGTGAAGTCGGTGGGGCTGGCCGGCGACGCCATGTGCAGGATGGCGTCGAAGCGGTCGGCGAACGCCGGATGGTCCTCCGGCAGGGCCTCGGTGATGTCCGCCTCCACCAGCGTGAACCGGGGATGGTCGGCCAGGTGTGCGACGTTCTCCTTCGACCCGGTTACGAAGTTGTCCACCGCGACCACCGTGCAGCCGCGGGCGATCAGTGCATCGACCAGGTGGGATGGCACGAAGCCGGCGCCACCGCTGACCAGGACACGATGACCGTCGCCGTAGCGCTGCTCTAGCCGCATTCGGCCAGCGTACCGAAGCACGCGATGGGGCTCCCCGCAAGGTAGGCGGGGAGCCCCATCGGGGGACGGACGCGGTCAGTGGGCGCCCGCGCCGGTGAGGGCGCGCACCTCCAGCTCCGCGTACTTGCGCTCGTCGGCCTTCTCGCGGGACAGGATGGTGCCCAGCCAGCCGGCCAGGAACCCGACCGGGATCGAGATGATGCCCGGGTTGGAGAGCGGGAACCACTGCCAGTCATGGCCGGAGAACATCGCCGTCGGCCGGCCGGAGACCACGGGCGAGAAGAAGACCAGCACCACGGCGCTGATCAGGCCACCGTAGATGGCCCAGGTCGCACCGGCGGTGTTGAACCGCTTCCAGAACAGGGTGTACAGGATCGCCGGGAGGTTTCCGGACGCCGCGACCGCAAAGGCCAACGCCACCAGGAACGCGACGTTCAGGCTCTGCGCGAAGATGGACAGCACGATCGCCACCGCGCCGATCCCGAAGGCGGCGACCCGGGCCACGACGACCTCCTGCCGCTCTGAGGTCTGGCCGCGCTTGACCACGTTGGCGTAGAAGTCGTGCGCCAGGCTGGACGAGGAGGCCAGGGTCAGCCCGGCCACCACGGCGAGGATGGTGGCGAACGCCACCGCCGCGATCACGGCGAGGAACACCGCCCCGCCGGTCGAGCCGCCCAGGTACCGGTCGCCGAGTTCCTGGGCGAGCTGCGGGGCGGCGGTGTTTCCGGCCGCGTCCTGCTCGCGGATCGTGCCGCCGCCGACCATGGCCGCCGCGCCGAAGCCCAGTGCCAAGGTCATGAGGTAGAAGGCGCCGATGATGCCGATCGCCCAGAGCACGCTCCTGCGGGCCGCCCGCGCGCTGGGCACGGTGTAGAAGCGGATCAGGATGTGCGGCAGGCCGGCGGTGCCGAGCACCAGGGCGATGCCGAGGGAGAGCAGATCCATCTTGTTGTAGAAGGTCTGCTTCGCGTTCCCGGCGACCTCGACGCCGTAGCGCAGCCCGGGCCCGAGGAAGTCCGCCCCCTTGCCGGAGGTCTTGGCGGCGTCGCCGAGCAGTGTTGACAGGTTGAACTTGTACGCGGAGAGCACGAACAGGGTCATCACGATCGCGCCGACCATCAGCATGAACGCCTTGACGATCTGCACGTACGTGGTTCCCTTCATGCCACCCACCGTGACATAGATGATCATGAGGGCGCCGACCATGATGATCGTGGCGACCTTGGCGGTGTCCGGGTCCATGCCCAGGAAGGTCTGCCCCTCCCGGATCCCCAGCAGCAGCGAGACCAGCGCGCCCGCGCCGACCATCTGGGCCAGCAGGTAGAAGATCGACACCACGATCGTGGAGATCGCGGCGGCGGTCCGCACCGGCCGCTGGCGCATCCGGAACGCCAGCACGTCGGCCATCGTGTACCGGCCGGAGTTGCGCAGCAGCTCCGCGATGAGCAGCAGGGCGACCAGCCAGGCCACCAGGAACCCGATCGAGTAGAGGAAGCCGTCGTACCCGTACAGCGCGATGATCCCGGCGATGCCGAGGAACGACGCGGCGGACATGTAGTCGCCGCCGATCGCCATGCCGTTCTGGAAGCCGGAGAAGGACCGGCCGCCGGCGTAGAAGTCGGTTGCGTTCCTGGTCTGCCGGCTGGCCCAGACCGTGATGACCAGGGTGATCGCCACGAAGATCAGGAATAGGGTGATGGTGGTGGTGCGCGTGGTGGTGCTCGTCGAGTCGGCGGCGAAGAAGGTCATGACACCCCTCCGCGGATCGTGGTGTCGTCCTCGATCTGAGCCTTCAGCCGGTCCGCGACCGGGTCGAGCTCCCGGTCGGCGTACCGCGCGTAGAGCCAGGCGATCAGGAACGTGGAGACGAACTGCAGCAGCCCGAACACCAGCGCGACGTTGATGTGCCCGACCACCTTGGTGTCCATGAATTCACGCGCGTACGCGGAGAGCAGCACGTACAGCGCGTACCAGAGGAAGAAGCCGGCGGTCATCGGGAAGATGAAGTTGCGGAGCGCCCTGCGCAACCCGGAGAACTCGGCGGACTGCTGGACCGCCAGGTACGGGTCCGGGGCAGATTCCACCGCGGTTCCGGGGGCATCTGTCGTACTCACAGGAGTCACCACCCCTCACTGGTTGTCAGCGGATTTGGGGCGCACCGTAGATACCGGGCCAGCAGGGCAGGAAGCGTCCGCCGGGGCGGTGGGCGAGCGGTGCGCCGAACGGCGGACCTGCTGCGCCCAGTGACCTTGGCCACACCGCTTAACGGCTGTCGCTGGCGCCAGCGCTTGCCCGTAACGGCCGTCGCCGCGGCCGGGAGCTGCCCCGTGGCCGCTGGCGGCCGGTCAGGCCAGCTCGCGGTACCGGCCCCGGTGGTAGACCAGCGGCGGGGCGTGCTCACCCAGCTCGATCCGCTCGATGGTGGCCTCCACCAGCAGCCTCCAGCCGAACCGACGAGCGGAGTCGAGCCGGCAGCCGGCCCAGGTGTCACCGGGGACCGGCCCGTACGGCGTGGCGGTCCACCCGTGCTCCCGGAAGGGGCCGCCGGGCGCGGGCAGCACCCCGGCGAACTTGTCCGCCAGCTGCCGGTCGGCCGGGGTCAGCGGGGCGACCGCGAACCGGCCGGCCGCTTCGAGCGCCGTCCACAGGTCCGACTCGTCGTCCAGCAGGCCGAGCAGCCGCCCCGGCTCACCCTCCACCACGAGCGTCGAGGAGATGGTCAGCCCGGCGGGTTCGCCGCCGGGGGCGGCCGCGGTCCAGAGTGTCACCGGCGCGGGCAGCCGGCCCCGCAGCCGGCGTACGGGTGAACGGGCGTGCTCCGGCGTGCCGAACGGGTCCGTGTGATGGATCACCGGTCTATCGTCGCGGGCTGACCGCGAGCAGCAGCTCCGGCCCCCTCCGGTCCAGCACGTCGCCGGCGATGTACAACCCCAGGGCCAGCGCTCCAAGCCCGTAGCCGAGGCCGACGGGCAGGGCGAGCCAGGTCCACAGCGCGGTGTCGCCCAGCCACACCGCGACGAGCAGGAACGGGCCGGACAGGGCGAGTGTGGCCAGCATCGCGACGAAGCCGAGCAGGCTCTTGGCCATGCCCCGTCCGGCGTTGACGGCGAACGGGTTGCTGGTCTCCGGCATCTCGTAACCGGCGAGGATCGAGATGAGCTGGTTGACCGCCAGGCCGGTGCCGTACGCGGCGAGGATCCCGCCCAGCATGGTCGGCAGCCAGCCGGGCCGGCCGGCGACCGCCGCGACCACGACGCCGATCAGGGCGAAAACCGGCACCAGGTAGATCGCCACCGCCACCGCGCGGGCGCGCAGCTCAACCCGGCCCGGCACGCCGGCGGTCAGGTGCGCGGCGTACGCGCTGCCGTCGAAGCCGAACTGGTTGGCCTGCACCACCGCGGCGTAGACCCCGACGAAGAGCATGGAGATGGTGATCGACGGCGGCGTGGCCCGGTCCATCGCCTCGGCCACCCGGGGGCTGCCCAGGTTCACGATCACCGGAACGAACACCCCGATCACCGCGATCGTGATCAAGTTGGCCCGCCGGCGGGCGTCCCGCCACCAGTAGCGCGCCTCCCGCGCGGCGATCGCGCCGTACTGGGTGCGGGGAAGCCAGAACAGGGCGCGCGGGAAGAGCTGGGCGACAGGGCTTGCCCCGCCCGTCGGCGCCTCCCACCCGTACCCGGCGCGCACCCTGCCCGACGCACCGCCGGAGACCGTGCCGACCATCGCCGACTCCAGCGTGGCCGACCACCAGGCGAGCAGGCCGGCGACGGCCAGCGCGGTGATGGCCAGCTTCACCGCCACCGCCCACGCGCGGCCCTCGACCACGTCTGTGCCGATGGTGTAGGGGGCGGCCAGCGGGGTCCAGCCGAGCACCCGCGCCGGTCCGACCAGGCGGTGGTAGTCGGCGTGCTCGATCGCGGCGACCAGCGCCACCTGCAGCGGGCCGAGCAGGGCGGCGATGAGGGCGAGCGCGACGACCGCCAGGTCGCGCACCCGGCGCGACCGCAGCATGCTGGCGAACGCGCTGGTCATGGCACGGCTGGCGGCCACACACAGGAGCAGCCCGCCGGCCACGCCGACGGCCTGGGCGAGCGCCGCCGGCCAGCCGCCGCGCGCCGCCGCGCCGAGTACCAGGCCGCTGGTCGCGCCCAGCACGGCCAGCGCGGGTACCCCCAGCAGGGCCGCGGTGAGCAGCCCGGCGACCAGGGTCCGCCGGCGCAGTGGCAGCAGGGCGAAGCGGGCCGGGTCGAGCGTCTCGTCCACGCCGAAGAAGACCAGCGGCAGCAGCAGCCAGGCGACGACCAGCAGGCCACCGCCGAACGCCGGGACCACCACCGCGAGGTCGGCGTTGTCGGCCAGTCCGGGCGCGGCGAACAGGACGAATCCCCCCAGCGCAAACCAGAGCCCGAAAAGCCCGCCGAGCACGAACAGCGCGATGCGCCACGGCTGCCCGCGCAGGCCGTTGCGGAGCACGCGCAGCTTCAGCCGGGCGAAGTGGCGGACCGGCACCCGCCCGGCCTGGACCTGGCCGGCCTGGACCTGGGCGGTGGTCACAGCCACGACAGCTCCTCGCCGGTGGCGGTGCGCCCGCCGACCAACTCGACGAAGACCTCCTCCAGCGACCGGTCACCGCGCACGTCGGCCAGCGTGCCGACGTCTTTGATCGCCCCCTCGGCGAGGATCGCCACGTGGCTGCAGAGTCGCTCCACCACTTCCATCACATGGCTGGAGAAGATGACCGTCCCGCCGCCGGCCACGTACCGCTGCAGGATCTCCCGGATCAGCGCCGCGGAGACCGGGTCCACCGCCTCGAACGGCTCGTCCAGCACCAGCAGCCGCGGCGCGTGCAGCAGCGCGCAGGCCAGCGCGATCTTCTTCTTCATGCCGGCCGAGTAGTCCACCACCAGGGTGCGTCCGGCATCGGCCAGCGCGAGCACATCCAGCAGCTCCCGGGCCCGCTGGTCGACCACGTCGGGCGGCATCCCCCGCAGCAGGCCGGCGTAGGCGAGCAGCTCGGCACCGGTGAGCCGGTCGAACAGCCGCATCCCGTCCGGCAGTACGCCCAGCCGGCGCTTCGCCTCCACAGGGTCGCGCCACACGTCGTGGCCGAGCACCCAGGCGGCCCCGGCGTCGGGCCGCAGCAGGCCGACCGCCATCGACAGGGTGGTGGTCTTGCCGGCGCCGTTCGGGCCGAGCAGGCCGAAGAACGAGCCGGCCGGGACGTCGAGGTCCACCCCGGCGACGGCCACCTTGCTGTCGAACCGCTTGACCAGCCCCCGCAGTGCGAGGGCGGGCTGCCCCGCGTCGGTCATCCCACGTTCCTCGGCAGTGCCATCCACCTAACGCTAGTGCGCCTCGCCCAGCCGGAT
>JADGHA010000169.1 GCA_019689695.1 Micromonosporaceae bacterium
GGCCCCAGGTACGACACTTGATCGACGCCACGCCGGGCGGCCTTGCCGCCTCCCACCCGCACCACGTTGCCGCCTCCCACCCGCGCCGGAGGACAACCGTCCGAGCACGCGACCGCCGGTAGTGGAAGACTGGAGGGATGTCCGTACCGGTACCGCCCGAACGCCAGCCCGCCGAGGAGGTGGCTGCGCGCGGCACCGAGCTGGACAGGACGGATGGAGCGGGCGATGCCCCGGACGCCGGGTCCGAGCCGATACTGCCCGAGCCGGTCCGGCAGCGGATCGTGGCACTGACCGCGAGCGCTCTCGGCACGCTCGCCCCCGACGAGCTGCCCGCCGCGCTACGGCGGGTGGCCAAGTTCGCGCCCAACCGGCGCGCCCGGCTCGGCGGCCCGGCGATCGCCACCCAGCTCGCCAGCGACCCGCTGTTCCGGCAGCGGGTCGCCGCCCGGGTGGTGGCCGACGCCGGGGACCTGGGCGCCGCGGTGGCCGACGGGACCCGGCCGGCGGTGGCCGACCCGGTCGAGGTGGCCGCGCTGGCGTACCTCGCCCGACCCGGCAACTGGCGGGATCTGGTCGAGGCGGCGGGCGAGACGGTGCGCGCCCAGGCGGACAGCGCCGCGGTGGCCGAGCTGGTCCGCGAGGCCGAGCAGCGGGCCGCGCGGGCCGAGCACGACCGGGCGGTGGCCAAGGTCGAGGCGGAGAAGCTGCGCGACGAGCTGGCCCGGGTCCGCGAGGAGCTCGGCGGGCTGCGCGAGGAGGTCCGGGTGCTGAGCAAGTCGCTGCGGATGGCGCAGGCGGGCCAGCGTCGGGCCAACGAGCTGCTCGCCACCGAGAAGGGCCGCGCCGCGCGGGCCGCCGCCGACTACGAGGCCGAGCTGCGCCGGCTGAGGGCCAAGCTGGCCGACGCGGAGGCGGCGGCCGGCGACGCCCGGCAGGCGGCCAAGGACGCCCGGGCGGTCAACGACGCGCGGCTGTGGCTGCTGCTGGAGACGATAAGCCAGGCCGCGGTCGGCCTGCGTCGCGAGCTCGCGTTGGACCCCGCGCACCGGCTGCCGGCGGACTTCGTCGCCGACACCGCCGCACAGCGGCCCGAGGCGCAGGCCGCGGCGCGAGCCCGCGCGCTGGACAACGACGACCCGGCCCGGTTGGACCAGCTCCTCGCGCTGCCCAAGGCGCACCTGGTGGTGGACGGGTACAACGTCACCAAGCGGGGCTTCGGGGAGATCTCGCTGGAGCAACAGCGCAACCGGCTGGTCGGCGGCCTGGGCGGCATCGCCGCCCAGACCGGCGTCGAGGTAACCGTGGTCTTCGACGGCGCCGAGCGGGTGCATGGGTTGCCCCCGGCCCCGCGCGGCGTACGGGTGCTCTTCTCCAAGAAGGGCGAGACCGCGGACGAGCTGATCCGCCGGCTGGTGCGGGCCGAGCCGCCGGGCCGGCCCATCGTCGTCGTCTCCTCCGACCGGGAGGTGGCCGACGGGGTACGCCGGCACGGGGCCTACCCGCTCGGCGCCGACGCCCTGGTCCGCCGCCTCTCCCGCTCGTGACCTGAGGATGTTGCCGGGTGGCTGGGCGGTCGCCCGGGGAAAGTGTCGGACCCTGCTCGTACTCTCCGTCACGGATTGTGGCCGGGCGATGGCTCGGCTCCGGCGACAGTGAGGGTGAGCGATGCTGATCGACTGCGACAGCTGCGTGGTGAGGGGCACTGCCTGCGGCGGGTGCGTGGTGAGCGTGATGCTCGGCGCCCCACCGGCCGGCGTGGAGCTGGACGAGGCCGAGCGCCGGGCGCTGGAGGTCCTCGCCGATGCCGGCGTGGTGCCGCACCTGCGCCTGGTGACCCCGGAGAGCCTGGACGCGGGCGACGGTTCCAGGTTCTGGCCGACCGGCAAGGGGGAGCGCCGGCGCCTGCGCCACATCGCCTGACCGGCACAGCCAGCGCAGCGGGCGATCACGGCGTGCGCCGGGGCGTGAGATCCGCCTGAACCTCCCCTTCTGTTTCCAGCCGGACGCGGACCGCGGGTGGCCGGCTCCCGGCCGGGCAGGTGCCAGGACCGCCTCCACCGCCGGCTGCCGGTAGCCTGAGCCCTCGTGCACCCGTTCCACGAGCCGTTGGCCCGCACCGGCTCGACTGCTGCCGCGCGACGCGGCTCGCGCCGCCCGCCGCATCCGGCCGACGATCCGTACGCCTCGGCCGAGCCGGATGACGACGAGCGGCCGTTCGACGGGGCCGACGAGATCTTTGGACGGCGGGGATGACGGCCCGGCTGTGGGCGGCCGTGGTGCTCGTCGTCCTGGTGGTCGCCCTGCTGGTCACCGCCGCCTTACTGGTGCCCTGGCACCGGCCGCCGGCGCCGCGGGCCGACCAGCTCGCCGCGCTGCGCGACCTGCCCGAGGACCAGGTGGCCCGCGGCCGGGCGTTCCACGCCGCGCTGCGGCCGGGGTCGTACGGCTCGCTGGCGGTGGGCCTGGTGGCCGCGCTCGTGCTGGGCCTGACGCCGCTCGGCGCCCGGCTGGTCGGCGCGGTCGGCCGGCCGTTCGGCGACCATTGGATCGCGCAGGCCGTGCTCGGCGGGCTGGCCGTGGTGTTCGCCGGCGAGCTGGTCACGCTGCCGTTCGCCGCCTGGCGGCACACCGTGCTCGTGCGCTACCACCTGTCCACGCAGGGCTGGGGGCCGTGGGCGGTCGACCAGCTCAAGGCGTACGCGGTGGGCGCGGTCATCGGCGCCGTGGCGCTGCTCGGCTTCTACACGGTGACCCGGGTGTTCGGCTCCTGGTGGTGGGCGCCCGGCGCGCTCGGCGCGGCGGCGCTGGTGGTGCTGCTGTCGTTCGTGCTCCCCGTGCTCGTGGAGCCGGTGTTCAACAAGTTCACCCCGATGGAGCCGGGGCCGCTGCGCTCCGAGCTGGTCGCCATGGCCGCCCGGGATGGCGTACCCGTCCGGGACGTGCTGGTCGCGGACGCCAGCCGGCGCACCCGGGCGGTCAACGCGTACGTCTCCGGGTTCGGGCCGACCCGCCGGATCGTCGTCTACGACACGCTGCTGCGCGAGGCGCCGCCGGAGGAGGTGACCTCGGTGGTGGCGCACGAGCTCGGTCACGCCAAGGACAACGACGTCGTCACCGGTACGCTGGTCGGCGCGCTGGGCGCGGCCGCCGCGGTGGTGGCCGTGTACCTGCTGGGCGGTTGGGCCGGCCTGCTGCGCCGGGCCGGCATCGACTCGGTGGCCGAGCCCCGGTCGGTGGCGCTGCTGGTCGCCTTGGTGGCCGTCGCCGGCCTGGTCTCCGCGCCGGCGCAGAACCTGGTCTCCCGCCGGATCGAGGCGCGCGCCGACCAGCACGCGTTGCGGCTGACCGGCGACCCGGCCGGATTCGAGGCGATGCAGCGACGGCTGTCCGCGGTCAACCTCGCCGACCCGGACCCGAACCGGTGGGAGTACGCCTTCTTCGCCTCCCACCCCTCCACCGTGGAGCGCATGGCGGCGGCCCGGGCGTACGCGAGGCAGGCGCCGTGAGGACGCTGCTGGTCACCAACGACTTCCCGCCGCGGCCGGGCGGCATCCAGTCCTTTGTGTATCAACTGGCGGTACGGCAGCCGGCCGGCTCGGTCGTGGTCTACGCCTCGACCTGGCGGGGGGCGGAGAAGTTCGACGCCGAGCAGCCGTTCGAGGTGGTCCGGGAGCCGACCCGGGTGCTGCTGCCGACGCCGCGGGTGGCCCGCCGGGCAGCCGCGCTGGCCCGGGCCCGCGGCTGCGACCGGCTCTGGTTCGGCGCCGCCGCGCCGCTCGGCCTGCTCGCCGCCGGGCTGCGCCGGCGGGCGGGCATCGAGCGGGTGGTGGCGCAGACACACGGCCACGAGGCCGGCTGGACCGTGCTACCCGGCGCAAAGGTGGTGCTGCGCCGGATCGCCCGCGACGCGGACGTGGTGACGTACCTGGGGGAGTACACCCGGGCCCGGCTGGAGCCGACGCTGGGCAGCTTGACCAGCCTGCAGCGGCTGGCACCCGGGGTGGACACCGAGGTCTTCCATCCCGATGTGGACGGTGGCGAGGTGCGGGCCCGGTACGGACTGTCCGGCCGGCCGGTGGTGGTCTGCGTGTCCCGCCTGGTGCCGCGCAAGGGGCAGGACATGCTGATCCGGGCGCTGCCGGAGATCCAGCGCCGGGTGCCGGGCGCGGCCCTGCTGCTGGTCGGCGGTGGGCCCGACCGCGCCCGGCTGCAGCGGCTCGCGGCCGCCGGCCCGGCCGGCCGCGACGTGGTCTTCACCGGCTCGGTGCCCTGGCCCGACCTGCCGGCGTACTTCGCGGCCGGCGACGTCTTCGCGATGCCGTGCCGGACCCGCAACCGCGGGCTGGACGTGGAAGGGCTCGGCATCGTCTACCTGGAGGCGTCGGCGACCGGGCTGCCGGTGGTGGCGGGGGACTCGGGTGGTGCACCGGAGGCGGTCCGCGAGGGCGAGACCGGGTACGTGGTGGACGGCCGGGACGTGGCCCAGGTCGCCGACCGGGTGGCTACACTGCTGGCCGACCCGGCCCTGGCCAGGCGGATGGGCGCGGCCGGCCGGGCCTGGGTGGAACGCGAATGGCGCTGGCCGGCGCAGGCCGAACGGATGCGGGCGCTGTTGTATGCCTGAACCGGCCGCCGGGAAGACACAGCCGGATTCAGCGCAGCAGTGACCGCCCGGTGGGCGCCAGGCGTAGCCGCTCCCTGGTGGAGGGCAGCGGGTCCGGGCCCGGCGACCGGGAGAACCACACGAACACGTCCTCCCCGGTGCGGACCGGCAGGGCGGGGAAATTGTTCTCCGCTGGCTCGGTCTCGAAGGAGGCGAGCGGCTCGGTCAGGTGCTCGGGTCGCTCGCCGTAGCAGATCGTGGCGTAGATGACCGACGACGGCGGCGGGGCGCCGACCGGCGGCCGGGTGGCGCCGGCCAGGTCGAAGCCGGTGTGCTGCCCCGCCGGCCGGAGCAGCAGCACGTTGTCGGAGTCCACCATGGTCGCGTTCGCCTGGTCGCGGTGCGCCTTCCACACCGGGCCGCCGTAGAAGGCCGCGAGCGCCGCCGCCCGGGACTCCATGTCGGCGAACCCGCGCAGCCAGACGAACCGGTCGGGGTTGTCCAGGTCGCGGAAGGTGCCGATGATGCTCATCCCGACCGCCTCCTGGCTCTCCACGAACTCCCGCTCGAAGAGGTCGATCAGGACGTCCCGCTGACCCGGGTGCAGGGTGTACTGCCGCAGCTCGAGAATCACGCGCCGAGGTTATCCGGCACCACTGACATTTCCGTTTGCGCGTGGCGGAAGCGCCGTCGGGGCGATGAGCTCCGCGATCCGCTCCGGCGGGCCGGGGCGGCCGAAGTGCCAGCCCTGCGCCGCGTCGCAGCCGAGCAGCCGCAGCCGCTCCGCCTGGGCCGCTGTCTCCACGCCCTCGGCGGTGACAGTCAGCCCGAGCGTGTGGGCGAGCGACACCAGCGTGGCCAGGATCCGCTCGTCGATGGCCCGGCCGGGGTCCTCGGCGGGGGAGCGCAGCCCTTCCACGAAGGAGCCGGCCAGCTTGAGCTCGCACACCGGCAGGTCGCGCAGGTACGACAGGTTGGAGTAGCCGGTGCCGAAGTCGTCGATGGCCACCCGGATGCCGAGGTCGGACAGCGCCCGCAGGGCCCGGACCGGCTCGTCGGTGGAGCTCATCAGCGCGCTCTCGGTGATCTCCAGCTGGAGCCGCTCCGGGGGCAGCCCGGTGCGGTCCAGGATCGCGGTCACCTCGCGTACCAGGCCGGCGTCGCGGACCTGCCGGACGGCCAGGTTGACGCTGATGAACGGCGTGTGCCCGCCCAGGTCCAGCCACTGGCGGGCCTGCTTGCAGGCGTGCGCCAGGGCGCGCAGGCCGAGCCGTACGATCAGCCCGGTCTCCTCGGCCACCTCGATGAAGTGGCTCGGCCCCAGCACGCCGCGCTCCGGGTGTTCCCAGCGGACCAGCGCCTCCACGCCCAGCAGCCGGCCGTCGGTGAGCGACACCAGCGGCTGGTACTCCAGGAAGAACTCGCGCCGGTCCAGGGCGGCCGGCATCGCGGCGGCCAGCGCGTACTGGGCCAGCTCGCGTTCGTTGCGCTCGGCGTCGAACAGCGCCCACCGGCCCTTGCCGGACTTCTTGGCCCAGTGCAGGGTCAGGTCCGCGGCGCGCATCAGGTCGCTGGAGGTCGTCCCGGCGATCGCCCGCTCCACCACGCCGATGCTGGCCGAGACGGTGATCTCGTGGCCCTCGATGTGGAACGGTGCGCTGAGCGCGTCCAGCGTGGAGTCGGCGACCTTCAGGACGTCGTCCGTGCAGGTGGTGTCCTCGACCAGGACGACGAACTCGTCACCGCCCATCCGGGCCAGCAGGTGGTCGGAGACCGCCTGGCCCAGCCGCTGCGCGACCGCGGTCAGCAGCTGGTCGCCGATGTGGTGGCCGAGCGTGTCGTTGACCACCTTGAACCCGTCCAGGTCGATGAAGCAGACACCGAGCCGGCTGCCGGTCGCGGCGCTGGCGAAGGCCCGGCCCAGCCGCTCGGTGAACAGGGCCCGGTTCGGCAGGCCGGTCAGCGGGTCGTGGTTGGCCTGGTGCCGGAACCGGGACTCGCTGTCCCGGAGGCGGCGCTCGGCGGTGTCCCGCGCGATCATCGCGGCGCGGCGGACCATCTCCTGCTCGTCCAGGGTGCGGTCGCGCAGTGCGCGGGCGAAGCCGGTGGCCACCATGCCGAGCAGGCGGGCCATCCGGTCGTGCAGGTCGTCAAAACCGGCGTCGCCGGCCAGGCCCAGGTCGCGCAGCAGCCGCGCGTCGATCACCTCGACGCTGCGGCCCAGCGCTTCGGCGGAGGTGACGTGGGCGTTCACCAGGTCGGTACCGATCTGGAGCCCAACCTGCGGGCTGAACGGTTCGGCGTGCAGCGCGTCGCTCAGCCGCTGGGTCAGTTCGAGCAGGAAAGCCTCCACCTCGGCCTGCGCCATCGGCAGGTAACTGGTGCCTGCGATCGCCTTGAACCAGGCACGGGCGAAGGTCATCGCCCCCGGCGCGGGCTCGGGGCGCACGCTGGTGGACGATGGGAGCCGCTCAGCCACCGAGCCGCCCAACGCCACAGACCACGACCGCCTCGTCCGCGTCATCCGCCTGCTCGGCCGTCTCCGGCCGCCACGCGGGAGCCCAGACCACGCCGGGGCTGACCAGGTCGAAGCCGGCGAACAGTCGGGCCAGCTCGCTGCGGCTGCGGGGGTGCAGTGCGTTGTCCGCGGTCCGGTACACCGACTTGACCAGGTCGGCGTCGTCCTCCCGCCCCTCCGCGCTGACCTGCGAGAGCACCAGGTAGCTGCCCGGGGCGAGGGCCTGCCGCAGGGTGGCCAGGATGCCGGCCGGGTCGTCGGCGTCGGCGATGAAGTGCAGCACGGCGACGATCATGACGGCGACGGGCTGGTCGAAGTCGAGCAGCCCGCGCACGTCCGGGTGGTCCAGTATCTGTGCCGGCTGGCGCAGATCCGCCTGGACGACCCGGGCCCGGTCGTTGCCGGCGAGGATCGCCCGGCTGTGCGCGACCGCGACCGGGTCGATGTCGACGTACACCACCCGGGTCTCGGGAGCCAGCTGCTGGGCGATCTCGTGCACGTTGCCCACGGTGGGGATGCCGGAGCCGATGTCCAGGAACTGGCGCACGCCCTGGTCGACCAGGAACCGCACCGCACGGCGCAGGAACGCCCGGTTGGCCTGCGCGATCAGGGGCGCGTCGGGCGCGACCGCGATCACCTTCCGGGCCGCCTCGCGGTCCACCGCGAAGTTGTGCGAACCGCCAAGGAAGTAGTCGTACATCCGGGCGACGCTCGGCCGCTCTGTGTCGGTCGATGTGCCAGCCCAGTCCGACTGCTCCATCCACGCCCCTCTGTGAGCTCTTACCGGTGATCGTGGTCATTGTGCCTGTGGATCGTCCCACGGGCCAGACCACGGATGCGGCGCCGGGATGAGCTAACGGAGCGTAGCCGACCAGTGGCGGGGCCGCGACCGTCCGGGTCCGGCGTAGGACAACGGCCACCAGGGGTTCCTCGCGCAGCCGGCGCTCGCGCTGGTCCGCGCGGCCGGCCGGCCCCGCACTGCGCGGGCGCGCCCAGCCCCGGGTGCCAGGGCTGGGCGC
>JADGHA010000170.1 GCA_019689695.1 Micromonosporaceae bacterium
GCGCCGCCCGGCCCGGGCGGCGGCGCCCCCGGCCCGCCGCCGCCGACCTGCTGCGCGAGGCGCTCGGCCTGTGGCGCGGCCCGGCGCTGGCCGACGTGGCAGACGCCGACTTCGCCCGGGCCCCGGCGGCCCGCCTGACCGAGCTGCGGCTGAGTGCCGTCGAGGACCGCATCGAGGCGGAGCTGCGGCTGGGTGCGGCCGGGGTGGACGTGCTCGCCGAGCTGGAGGAGCTGGTGGCCCAGCACCCGCTGCGCGAGCGGCTGGCCGCGCTGCAGGTCCGCGCCCGGTACGCCGCCGGCCGGCCGGCGGACGCGCTGGCCGCGTACGAGCGGGCCCGTGCCGCCCTCGCCGACCAGCTGGGCATGGATCCGTCACCCGAGCTGGCCGCCCTGCACGTGGCGATCCTGCGCGGAGATTCCGGCCTCCTGACCGCGGGGCCGACCGAGCCGGCCGAGCAGGCCGAGCGGGCCGAGCGGGCCGAGCCGGTGGAGCCCGCGCCCGCCGCGCCGGCTGCGTCTTCAGGCAACGGGGCGCCGCGCACCAACCTGCGCTCCGCGCTGACCAGCTTCGTGGGACGCGAGGAGGATGTGGCCCGGGTCGGCGAAATGGTCGGCGAGTCCCGCCTCACCACGCTCATCGGGCCCGGCGGCGCGGGTAAGACCCGGCTGGCCGTCGAGTCGGCCCGGACCCGGCTGCGCCACATGCCCGACGGCGTCTGGCTGGTGGAGCTGGCCCCGGTCACCGACGGCAGTGAGCTGCCGTGGTCCGTGCTCGCCGCGCTCGGCCTGCGCGAGCAGGCGGTCCTGTCGGGCCGGGCCCGGCCGCGCGGCGCCGCCGAGCTGACCGAGCAGCGGGCCGAGCTGACCGAGCAGCGGGCCGAGCTGACCGAGCAGCGGGCGGTGGGCCCGAAGGGCTGGGCGGTGGCGGAATCGCTGGACCGCCTGGTCGGCGCGCTGGCCGACAAGCGCCTGCTGCTCGTCCTGGACAACTGCGAGCACCTGGTCGAGATGGCCGCGGCGACGGTGGACCGGCTGCTCGGCGCCTGCCCCGGGGTACGGGTGCTGGCCACCAGCCGGGAGCCGCTGCGCATCACCGGCGAGAGCCTCTGGCCGGTCGGTCCGCTGCCGATGCCGCCGGAGGACGCGTCGCCGGCCGAGGCCCTCCGCTACCCGGCGGTGCGGCTGTTCGCCGACCGGGCCGCCGCGGTGCGGCCGGGCTTCGCCGTGGACGACACGACGGTGAGGCCGGTGGTCCGGATCTGCCGTGCCCTTGACGGCATGCCGCTCGCCATCGAACTGGCCGCGGCCCGGCTGCGCTCGATGACCGCGCAGCAGGTCGCGACCCGGCTGAACGACCGGTTCCGGCTGCTCACCGGCGGCAGCCGCACCGCCCTGCCGCGCCACCAGACGCTGCGTGCCGTGGTCGACTGGAGCTGGGAACTGCTCGACGAGGCCGAGCGCGCGCTGCTGCGGCGGCTGGCCGTCTTCACCGGCGGCGCCACCGTCGAAGCGGCCGAGCAGGTCTGCGCCGGCGGAGCGGTCGCCCCGGCCGACGTGTTCGACCTGCTCACCGCGCTGGCAGACAAGTCGCTGCTGGTGGCCGGCGGGGAGGCGAGGGGGCCGGGAGAGCCATCGCCCCGCTTCCGGATGCTGGAGACCATCCGCGCGTACGGCCTGGAGCGGCTGGCCGAGGCCGGCGAGGCGGACCAGATCCGCGCCGCGCACGCGGCTTATTTCCTGGCTCTCGCCGACCGGGCCGAGCCGCACCTGCGCCGCGCCGAGCAGGTGTACTGGCTGGCCCGGCTCAGCGAGGAGCACGACAACCTGCACGCCGCCCTCCGCGCGGCCATCGCCGCCGGGGACGCGCTGACCGCCAACGAGATGGTCTGCGCGCTCGGCTTCTACTGGTGGCTGTCCGGCCGGCGGGCCGAGGCCTGCGAGTTCGCCGCCGAGGTGCTCGCGATGCCCGCGGAGGGCACGCCGGCCCGGGTGCGCGCGGCAACGTACTTGCTGGGTGCGCTGAACGGGATCGAGGCGAATCGGGATCCGGACACGCTGCGGGAGTGGATGGCGAACGCCGTCCGGCTGCTGTCCCAGGCGCCGCCGGCACAGCAACCGGATGCCCATCCGTTCCTGCGGGCGCTCGAACCGTTCAGCGTGCTGATCGAGACCAACGGCGACCAGCGGGCGCTGTCCGCGCTCGGGAAGCTCTTCGACGACCCGGACCAGTGGAACCGCGGGATCGGCTACATGATGCACGCCCACGTGCTGCTCAACAGCGGCCGCGAGCATGAACGGGCGGAGGCGGACTTCCGCCGCGCCCTGGCAGAGTTCCGGGCGCTGGGCGAGCGGTGGGGCATTTCGTTCGCGCTGACCGCCCTGTCCGAACTGTCCAGCTGGCGGGGGGATCATCAGCAGTCGGCCGCGATGCTCCAGGAGGCGATCGCCCGCATCCGCGAGCTCGGGACCAGAGAGGATCTGCCGCAGCTGCAGATCCGGTACGCGCACGAGCTGTGGCTGCTCGGCGAGCGCGAGCGGGCCGAAGCGATGGTGGTCGAGGCGGAGCGCATCGCCGATCAGGTGGGCCTGCCCGAGCTGATCGGCAATGTGGCCCACGCGCGGGCCGGGATGGCCCGGCAGGAAGGCGAGCAGGCCCTGCGCAACGGCGACCAGGTGCGCGCCCGCGAACTGTTCGACGCCGCGGGGCGGCGGCTGGCCCGGGCGACCACCGTGCTGTCCGGGCTGGCCAGCACCGCCCCTCAGTTCCATGCGCTGGTGGCCAGCGAGCTCGGCTGCCTGGCCGGAGCGACCGGAGACATCGAGGCGGCCCGCACCCACCATGGCACGGCGCTCGCGCGGGCCGTGCACTCCAGAGACGCGCCGGTGACCGCGACGATCACGGTTGGCATCGCTGACTTCGCCCTGCGTACCCAGGACGCGGCCGGCGCGGCGTTCCTGCTGGGCGCCGCGGAGGCGATCCGCGGCATGCCCTGCCGGGACCAGGCCGACGCGCTGCGGGTGGAGCGACAGGCGCGGGCCGCCACCCTGGACACCATCACCGAACTGGTCGCCCCGATCCTCGGCCAGGACGCCGTGGCTAGACCCTCCGCCTGAGCGCCCGGACCGCGAGCGGCGCGAACACCACGACGAGCCCGGCCGCCCACAGCAGCGACTTGAGGATCGGGCCGCCCGCCGCGCCGGTGCTCAGCAGCCCGCGCACCGCGTCGGCGAGGATGGTCACCGGGTTGACCTTCACCCAGGCCTGCAACCAGCCGGGCATCCGGTCGGTGGGCACGAAGGCGTTGCTGGTGAAGCTCAGCGGGAAGATCACCATGAACCCGAAGATCTGCACCTTGTCCGGCTCACTGACCAGCACGCCGACCAGCACCGACAGCCAGGACGCCGCCATCATGAAGACGAGCAGCAGGGCCACGGCGGCGAGCACCTGGAGCGGGCCGGTGTGCACCCGGAACCCGAGGATCACCCCGATGCCGAGCAGGAGACCGATCGACCACACCTGCTTGACCGTGTCCGCCAGGATCCGGCCGGTCAGCGGCGCCGAACGGGCGATCGGCAACGACCGCAGCCGGTCGAACACCCCCTTCGTCAGGTCCATGTTCAGCCCGAAACCGGTGGTCATCGTGGCGAAGAGCGAGTTCTGCACGATGATGCCGGCGAGCATGAACTGCACGTAATCCCGCGGAGAGCCGGAGATCGCGGTGCCGAACACGTACGTGAACAGCAGGATGAACATGACCGGCTGAATGCTCAGGTCGATGAGTTCCATCGGGTTGTGCCTGATCTGCACCAGGCTGCGCCAGGCGAGGCTGAAGACCTGGCGTACCCCTTCCAGCGGCGTGACCCGCGGGGCGAGCGCGGGGGTGCGCGGCGCGGTCGTGGTGATGGCTGTCATTATTCGTTCCCCTCCTGGGAGTCGTCTTCGGCGCGGTGTCCGGTGAGGGCGAGGAAGACCTCGTCGAGGCTGGAGCTACGCAGGGCCAGCTCGGCGATCACGACGTCGGCTTCGTCCAGCCGGCGCACCGCGGCCGGCAGCACCGCCCCGTCGGAAACCGGTGCGCTGACCAGGTTGTTGGACACCTCGGGCGTGGTGCGGGCCAGCTCACCGACGACCGAGACCACGGTGGGCAGGTCGGCCGGGTCGGCCGGGCGGACCGCCAGGGTCTGCGTGCCGGTCTTCACCTTCAGCTCGTCCGGTGTGCCGGTGGCGATCACCCGGCCGTGGTCGACCACCACGATCTCGTCGGCCAGCTGGTCGGCCTCGTCCATGTACTGGGTGGTCAGCAGCACCGTCACGCCGCCGGCCACCAGTCCCCGGACCAGATCCCAGACCTCGTTGCGGCTGCGCGGATCCAGCCCGGTGGTCGGCTCGTCCAGGTAGAGCAGCTGCGGCCGGCCGACCAGGCTGGCCGCCAGGTCCAGCCGCCGCCGCATGCCGCCGGAGTAGGTCTTGGCCGGTCGGTCCGCGGCGTCCTCCAGCCGGAACTCGGCCAGCAGCTGCCGCGCCCGCCGCTTCGCGTCCGCCCTGCTCAGGCCGAGCAGCCGGCCGAGCAGCAGCAGATTCTCCACGCCGGTCAGCGTCTCGTCCACCGAGGCGTACTGCCCGGTCAGCCCGATCAGCTGCCGCACCTTGTGCGCCTCGCGCACCACGTCGCAGCCGCCCACCTTGGCGTGCCCGGCGTCCGGCCGCAGCAAGGTGGCCAGCACCCGCACCGTGGTGGTCTTGCCGGCGCCGTTCGGCCCGAGCAGGCCGAGCACCGTCCCGGTGCGCACCGCCAGGTCGACCCCGGCCAGCGCGGTCGTGTCACCAAAGCGCTTGACCAGCCCTTCGGCCCAGATCGCGTGCGTCATGTTCGCTCCCCGTCGTCGTTGGTCGGGACCCACCATGGCGGACGGGTCTGACAGATGGCGAACGCTTTGCTGACAGCGCGCGGCTGACCCGCTGACAGGCAGCATCGGCACGCCCTGACACGCATCCGTACGCCCGGCGAGCGGCCGGCGACGGCGCTCAGGCCAGCCGGCAGCAGCGCTCAGGCCAGCCGGCGACGGCGCTCAGGCCAGGGTGGCCGAGCGCGGGTAGGCGTCCTGCGGGTCGGTGAGCACGTTGACCAGGTACGGCACGCCGGCGTCGAACGCCCGGGCCAGCGCCGGGCCCAGCTCGGCGGCCTTCGTCACCGTCTCGCCGGCCCCGCCCAGCGCACGGACCACGTCGTCGTAGCGCAGGCCGGGCTGCAGGTCGGCGGCCACGTCGTAGCCGTACATGGCCTGCATCGGGTGCTTCTCCAGGCCCCAGATCCCGTTGTTGCCCACCACGATCACCACCGGCAGCTTGTGGCGTACCAGGGACTCCGCGTCCATCAGCGAGAACCCGGCCGCGCCGTCCCCCATCAGCACGCACACCTGCCGGTCCGGGTAGGTGACCCGGGCGCCCATCGCGTAGCCCATCCCGGTGCCGAGGCAGCCGTACGGCCCGGGGTCGAGCCAGGTGCCGGGCACCGCCGGCTCCAGGTAGCGCCCGGCGTACGAGACGAAGTCCCCGCCGTCGCCGATGGTGACCGCGTCCGGGTCCAGGACCCGGCGCAGCTCCCCGTACACCCGGGCAGGCTTGATCGGGTCGGTCTCGGCCGCCATCTCTTCGGCGTCGCGGGCCCGCGCGGCGTCCTCGGCGGCCCGCAGCCCCTCCACCCAACCGGCGTGGTCGGCCCGGGCGCCCCGGTAGTCACTCATCGCGGAGAGGATCAGCCGCAGGTCACCGGCGGGCGACACGGCCGGCTGGACGTGCGTCGCCCGCTGCGTGGGGGCGTCCACGATGTGCACGACCTGTGCCTGGCCGAAGTCGCCGAAGCCGAGCCGGAAGTCCAGCGGGGTGCCCACCACCACGACCACGTCCGCGTCGGCGAGCGCGGTCCGCCGGGCGCGGGAGAAGGCCAGCGGATGCCCGGGTGGCAGCGCCCCGCGGCCCATGCCGTTGGTGAAGACCGGAACCTGCAGCGCCTCGGCCGCCTCGCGCAACGCGGCGACCGCGTCCCCCGCGTACACGTCGGACCCGGCGATGATGACCGGCTGCCGCGCCGCCGCGACCAGTGCGGCGGCCTGCGACACCTGCTCCGGGTCGGGCTCGATCGGCGGCGGCGACGGCGGGGCCGGCACCGGCGCCGAGCCGGTGGAGAAGACCACCTCGAGCGGGATGTCCAGGAAGACCGGGCCGCGGTGCGGGGTGAGCGCGGTGGTCAGGGCCGCGGTGACCGCGCCGGGGATGTCCTCAGTGGCCAGGATGGTGGCCGCGTGCTTGGTGACCGGGGCGACCAGGGGCACGTGGTCCAGCTCCTGCAGGCTGCCCGAACCCCAGCGGAACTGCGGTGCCCGCCCGGCCAGCACCAGCACGGGCGCACCGTTGAAGTGGGCGCTGGTGAGGCCGGAGATGCCGTTGGTGACGCCCGGGCCGGCGGTGAGCACGGCGAGCCCGGGGCGGCGGCGCAGCTTGGCCACCGCCTCGGCGGCGAAGACCGCAGACTGCTCGTGACGTACGTCCACAATGCGCAGTCCGGAAGAGTGCGCGGCGTCGTACAGCGGAAAGACGTGCCCGCCGGAGAGGGTGAACATCTCGGCCACGCCGGCCGCCCGCAGTGCCGCCAGCGCCAGATCTCCGCCGTGCCCGGCAACCTCCTCGGCCACGCCACCACCTCCCGCGAACAAAGTTACCGCCGAGTCAGCTTACGGGTAGCTGTCGAACTCCGGTCGCGGGGCGTCGGGACCATACGCCGGCCCGCGGGCTAGCTGCCTTCGAGCGCGCGGATCGCGTCTTCGAGCGCGGGCGGGTCAAGTGCGGAGATCACCACCGGCGCGCCGTCCTGGGACCGGCGGGAGACGAGCACCCTGGCATCGGACTCGCGGGAGTCCTGCCACTCTCCTATGGCGACCAGGAGCTGGCGGACGGACAAGCCGTTGCCGACGACGAGCTGGAGTGCGTCCAGCCCGACCCCGGTCGAATCGGACCCGGTGGTGTCCGCCCAGCGCAGCCGCGCGTACCGGCGCACCGCGTCGGTCTCCAGCAGCCACTCGCGCAGCTCGCTGAGCGCGTCCACATCGGCCTGTTCCAGCCGTACGGTTACCTGCACAGCCGGACGATAGCGAAGCCGGGCACGCTCTGCCACTACATCGGTACCGAAGCGTGCCGATCGTGTTTTCAGCGTCCGGTGAACTCCGGCCTGCGCTTGGCCACGAACGCCGCCATGCCCTCGCGCCGATCCTCGGTGGCGAACAGCGCCGCGAACAGCTCACTCTCCCAGGCCAGCCCGGAGGCGAGGTCCATCTCCAGGCCGCGGTCCACGGCCAGCTTCGCCGCCCGCAGCGCCAGAGCCGGACCCGCGGTGTACTCCCGGACCATCGCGACCGCGGCGTCGAATTCCTGCCCGGCCGGCACCACGCGGTCGACCAGCCCGATCCGCAGCGCCTCGGCGGCGTCAACCATGCGGCCCGAGAAGATCAGGTCCTTGGCCCGCGCCGGACCGACCAAACGGGACAGCCGCTGCGTGCCGCCCGCACCGGGAATGATGCCGAGCTTGATCTCCGGCTGGCCGAGCTTGGCGTCCTCGGCCGCCACCCGCCAGTCGCAGGCCAGCGCCAGCTCGCACCCGCCGCCGAGGGCGTACCCCGCGACCGCGGCGACCACCGGCTTGGGTATCCGCGCGACCGCGTCGAAGGCGCTGCTGAGCGCGCCGGCCCGGGCGGACATGTCGGCGTACGACATGCCGGCCATCTCCTTGATGTCGGCACCCGCCGCGAACACCTTCGGGCCGCCGTAGACCACGACCGCGCGTACCGCCTCGTCGGTGGTTGCCGCGTGGGCGGCGGCGCGCAGCTCCTCCTGCACCTGAGTGTTCAGGGCGTTCATCGGAGGGCGGTCGAGGCGGATGACTCCTACCCCGGCTACCCCGTCGACAGTCTCCAGGCGGACGAACTCCCCCACAGTGGCCCCCTTCGTAGCTTGGTCACGCGCGTGTCGGCAGCCCGCAAGGGACGGTACCTGCCGGCGAGCCGGGGCGGGCAGCCGGGCGGGCCCGGTCAGCGCTCCCGGAAGCCTTCCATGAAGCGGCGGAAGAACCCGCCTTC
>JADGHA010000171.1 GCA_019689695.1 Micromonosporaceae bacterium
GCCCGGCGCTGCTCGTGGGCAACTCCATGCGGGCGGCCGCGGCGGTGTGCGCCGCGGCCGAGGCGCCTGCGAAGGTGGCCGGCCTGGCGCTGCTCGGGCCGTTCGTCCGCGACCACAAGGTGAACCCGTTGCTGGCCATGGCGCAACGGCTGGCGCTGGTCAAGCCCTGGGGCCCGGCCGCCTGGCGCGCCTACTACCGGATGTCCTACCCGGGCCGGCGGGACGAGCGGCTCGCCGGGCATCTGCGCGCGATGCGTGCCGCGATGCGGCAAGGCGACCACTGGCGGTCGTTCGTCAAGACCACCCGGACCAGCCACGCGCCGGCCGAGGCACGGCTGGGCGAGGTGCAGGCGCCGACCCTGGTGGTGATGGGCGAGAAGGACCAGGACTGGCCCGACCCGGTGGCCGAGGCCCGGTTCGTCGCCGACGCGCTCTCCGCCGAGCTGGTGCTGGTGCCCGACAGCGGGCACTACCCGCAGGCGGAGTACCCGGAGGTGGTCAACCCGGCGGTCGTCGCGTTCGCCCAGCGGGTCCACGGTCGTGCCTAGGGCAGGGCTGAGCTCCGCGGTCGTCGTGCGGGAGGCGGCGCGGCTGGTCGACGAGGTGGGCCCGGAGAAGCTGACCCTGGCCGCCCTCGCCCAGCGGCTCGGCGTCGCGCTGCCCAGCCTCTACAAGCACATCCGCGGCCTGGATGCCTTGCTGCAGAAGGTCTCCGCGCTCGCCACCGCCGAGCTCGCCGCGCGACTCACCGACGCCGTGGTGGGGCGCTCGGGCACCGATGCGGTACGGGCGCTCGCGGCCGCCTACCGGGAGTACGCCCGGCAGCATCCCGGCCGGTACCTGACCACGCAACGGGTGCCGGATCCCGACGATCCGGAGCACGTCGCGGCCGGCGAACGCGCGGTCGGCGCGATTTACGCCACTCTCCGCGGCTACGGGCTGTCCGGTGACGACGCGGTGCACGCCACCCGGGCCCTGCGCAGCGCTCTGCACGGCTTCGTCGTGCTGGAGAACAACGGCGGCTTCGGCCTGCCGCAGGACGTCGACCGTTCGTTCGACCAGATGGTGACCGCCCTGGACGCCGCACTCCGGTGCTGGCCGGTTGAGCCGAGGTCGTGAGACATCGCGGCCAGCGCCGGCTGGCTACCCGCGCGTGACGGTCGCCTGCGGCTGCTCAGCGACCACCGGCGCGGTTGCCGCGGAGGAGGCCCGGCGCCGGAAGGCGGCCACCAGCACCACCGCGCCGAGCAGGGCCACCATTGCACCCCACACGGCTGCCACGTGCATCGCGTGGACGAACACACTGTCCGCAGTGGATACCAGGTCCGGCCGGCCGGCCGCCGCCGCAGCGTGCCGGGTGGCCTCCGCCGAGGTACCCGCCGCACTGCGTGCGGCGGCCGGCAGCCCGGCCAGGTGGGGCCCGATGCCGTGTCGGTAGGTCGTCGACAGCACCGTGCCGAGCACGGCCGCCCCCAGGACGTTGCCGACCTGCCGTAGCGTGTTGCTGACCGCCGATCCGGCGCCCATCCGCTCCATCGGCAGCTCGGCGAGGACGGCGGCGGTGACCGGCGCGACCACCGCGCCGATCGCCACGCCGGCGACCGCGGTGTCCAGCAGGAACCAGACCAGCGGAGTGTCCACATCGAACCCGACCATCGCCGCGACGGTGCCGGCCAGCACGGTCAGCGCCGTACCGGACACCGGCGCGATGCCGAACCGGCGCACCAACCGGGTGCCGAGCGGAGAGCCGGCGATCACGCCCAGCGCGTTCGGCAGGCCTGCCAGCCCGGCGTCGAGGGCCGACATGTGGCGAGCGCCCTGCAGATAGAAGGTGCCGTAGAACATCTGCCCGGTGATGGCGAAGAACATCGCGGCGAGCGCGGCGTTGCCGGCGGCGAACCGCGGCACCCGGAACAGCCGGGGGTCGAAGCTGGGCTGGGCCGCGCGTAGCTCGACCGCGACGAAGCAGGCCAGGATCGCCACGCCCGCGATGATCGAGCCCCACACCCGCCACCGTGTCCAGTCGGTGTCCTGGCCGCCCTCGATCAGCCCGTACGCGAGCGCCAACAGGCCCACTGTGGACAGCAGCAGGCCGGCCGGGTCCGGCCGGCGGCGCTGCGGGCTGCGCGGGTTGGGCAGCAGGACGGCCACGCAGACCAGGACGAGCGCGACGGCCGGCACGTTGACCAGGAACACCGAGCCCCACCAGAAATGGTCGATGAGCACGCCGCCGAGCAGCGGGCCGGCCGCGACGCCCACCCCGGCCGAGGCCGACCACGCCGCGATCGCCCCGGCCCGGCGCTCGGGCGGGAAGACCGAGCCGATGATGGACATCGAGGCCGGCATGATCATGGCGCCGCCGGCGCCCATCAGGCCACGGGCGACGACGAGCTGGGTGGGGCCGGACGACCAGGCGGCCCAGGCCGAGGCGACGCCGAAGGCGAGCAGGCCGAGGACCAGGATGGTGCGGTGGCCGTACCGGTCGCCGAGCGCGCCGGCGATGAACAGCACGGTGGCGAACAGCAAGGAGTAGGACCCGACCGCCCACTGCAGCTCGGCCGGGCTGGCGCCGAGGCCGCTGACCGGGTCGGCGAGGCGTTCCAGCGCCATGCCGAGGATGGTCGCGTCCAACCAGATGAGCACCGCGGAGAAGGCCAGGACGGCGAGCATGGCGCGCGGTCGCCGAGGGTTGACCCGCGGTGCGGTGGGGTGCGCAGGCGACATGTCAGCTCCCGTTTGACAGGTTCCTGTCATTATCCGGGCCACGTTCGCACAGCCGTCAGGAACCTGTCAATACCGCCGGGGCAGAATGGGGCGGTGACCGAGGACACCATCGGCACCCAGGGGTGCCTGAGCTTCCTGGTCCGCCACGCCTGGCTGAGCATGCGCACCGTGGTGGCCGAGGCGCTCGCCGCCCACGGGCTGTCCGTGGCCCAGTTCGCGACGCTGATGAAGCTCGACGAGCAGCCCGGGATCACCGTGGCGGACCTGGCCCGGGCCATGTCCAGCGCCCGCCAGTCCGCCAACCAGCTGCTGGCCGGGATGGAACGCGCCGGCCTCATCGAGCGGCGACCCCATCCGCGGGACCGGCGCGCCCAGCAGACCTTCATCACCGACGCCGGCCGCGAGCGGCTGCGCGCCGCGATCCCGGCCGTGCAGGAGGTCGAGGCCGTCCTGCAGGAGGGCTTTTCGGCGCACGAGCGCGAGGTGGCCCGCACCTGGCTGCTGCGGATGGCCGGCGCCGCGACGTCGAGCGAGGAGGAGATACCGACCGTCTGACCTCATGACAGACGGAAGCCGGCGACCCGCAGCACGTCGCCGCCGGGGAACGCGCGGTGAACGTGGTCTACGCCGTCCTTCGCGGATACGGGCTCTCCGGCCACGCGGTTGACGCAACCCGGGCGGCATCGCAGCGCGATGCACGGCTTCATCGTCCTGGAGGCCGGCGGCGGCTTCGGCCTGCCCCGGGATATCGACCGGTCCTTCGACCAGATGGCACCGCGCTGGACATCGCGCTGAAGCACTGGCCGAGCGGGCGTTGAGGTATGCGCCGGTCAGCCCAGGGTGCTACCTGGTGACAGCCGGTCGCCGCAGGACGAGCGATCCCGGGGCACGGTCTTGTCCAGCCGCTCCCCGCGCAGCTGCTGGAGCCCTTGCCGATCCGCCACGGCATCGCGGCGCACGTAGTCGCCCGGCACGATCTCCTCATAGTCGCGCGCCAGCCGAGGGTCGCCCTCGATCCCCCTGGCCCACGGCCCGTGATAGTGGATGAAGGTCGGCTTGACCTGGTCGAACAGGTAGTCCCCGATGGCGTCGAAGTCGCGCCGCTGGCGGGCTTCGGCGATCGTCCGGTCGGTCAGGCCGGCGGTGTCGATGACCTGGAAGCGGGTGGTGAGCAGCGTGCCGCCGATGTCTGGCAGCGCCAGCGTGGGCGCGGAGGTGCCCGAGGGCCGGGCGGTATCGCCGATCCCGAGGCGGTCGGCGTAGGTGTTGAAAAGCCGGCCGTACCGGTCGGCCACGAAGCACAGAGGAACGGTGGGCGCGGCCCGGAAGTTGTTGGACTGGGTGCGCAGGAGCGCGCCGGAGTGGAGCACGCTCAACGCGACGACGACGGCGAGCACGGCCACGCCGCGGCGGGGCACCGCGCCGGAGCCGAGCGCCCAGACCAGGCACACCGCGAACAACGCGGTGCCGGTGACCCAGATCGGCGTGGCGAAGCGGTATTGGAGCATCCAGTCGGACTCGAGCACGCCGAACGCCCCTATCGCCGCCAGCAGGCAGACAAGAAGACCGAGCAGACCAGGCCACAACCGGGCGTCTGGCCGACTCTGCGCACCGGAGCTTTGCGCAATGGCGGCGGCCGGCGAGCCCTGCGCCGCGGCGGCGCCCGGCGAGCGCTGCCAGCCAAGGCCCGCGGCGACACCGACCAACGCGGCCGCGGTGAGCACCACCGGCCAGCCGACGTACCCAACCAGGGCGGATACCTTCGCCATGCCCTCGGCGGTGAGACCCTGCTGCGCCTTGGCCACCGCCGTGTTCGGCACCCACAGCCCGAACATGGCGTGCCGGGCCAGCAGGAACGCCACCATCGGTACGCCGAACGCCAGCCCGGACAGCAACGCGCCCCGCACCGACGCCCGCAGCCGGGCACGGTTCAGCAGGAGCAGCAGCAGCAAGGGGTACGCGCCGACGTAGACGGCGCCGTCCGGGCGGGTGAGCGCACACAACAGCGCCAGGACTCCGGTGGCCAGCGCGACCCTCGACGAGGTCAGCCGGCCGGTCGCCGCGGCGCGCACAAGCACCGCGGCCAGCGCCGCCACGAGCACGGCGTACAGCGGGTTCTCCAGCCCGGAGATGACCCAGGCCACGTACGACGGGTTCACCGCCAGGCCGAGCCCGGCGAGCAGCGCGGCGAGCCACGCCCGCTCGCCGATCAGCGGGCGGAACGCCCACCACAGCACGCCGGCGGTGCCGAGTAGGCCAGCCACCGCGATCAGTCTCGGCACGAACACATAGTCCGGCCAGCCGGCCAGCGTCCTGCCTGAGTCGAACAACCCCAACCACTTCAACAGCACGAGCAGGCCCGTCCAGAGCGGGTTGGAGAAGCCCTCCACCCTCGGCGCGCCTGGCTGCTGCACCACCCCGTGCCCGTCGGCGATACTGCGCGCATACGCGTAGGAGATGGCCGCGTCATCGACGATCCACCTCCCGTACCGGCGGGCATGCACCGCGAAGACCAGCAGCGGCAGGCCCAGAGTCAGCGTGGCGGTCCCGGCCGCCCGCCGGGACGGCAGCCGCCAGCCGCGCCGCGGCTCGGGACGGCTGTGCACCTGTGGCGTTGCAGTAGGCGCCGATCCCGCTAGCGGGGCGCCGTCATTGGTGTCCGCGGTGACAGCGGACTGCTTGAGGTCCACAATCGCCTCCCCTCGGCCTACCGCGAGAGGCGACGGAACAGTGGCCGGGGCAGGTGACGCAGGCCGCTCATGACGAAGCGCAGCCGCGCGGGCACCCAGATCGTGTGCCGGCCGCGGCGGACCGCGGCGACGACCGCGTCCGCCACCTCGTCCGCGGTCGTGGCCAGCGGCGCCGGTTCCAGGTGCGCGGTCATCTTCGTGGTGACGAAGCCGGGCCGCACGACCAGGACCCGCACTCCGCTGCCAATCAGCGAGTCGCCCAGACCCGAGTAGAACGCGTCCATGCCGGCTTTCGTGGAGCCGTACACGAAGTTGGCCCGGCGGGCCCGCTCGCCGGCGACGGACGAGAGCGCGACGATGACCCCGTGCCCGGCGGCCCGCATCACGGTGGCCAGCGCCACCCCGACACTCACCGCGCCCACGTAGTTCACCGTCGCCAACTCCACCGCGGCGGCCGGGTCCCGTTCCGCCACGGCCTGCTCGCCGAGCAGGCCGAAGGCGACCACAGCGAGGTCGATGTCGCCGCCGGCGGCGATCTTCGAGATCAGTTCCTGGTGGCCGGCGGTCTGCGCGGCGTCGAACTCGACGGTCTCCACGGTGGCGCCCTTGGCGGTGAGCCTGGCCGCCGCCTCGTCCAGACGCGGGGACGGCCGCCCGGCCAGCACCACCCGCACCGGACGCGACGCCAGGTACCGCTCGACGATCGCCAGCCCGATGTCAGACGTGCCGCCGAGCAGCAGCACGGTCTGCGGGTTGCCCAGCGCATCGATCACAGTGCGAGCCTCCTTGCCAGGTCGGAGGTGAAGACACCGGTCGGATCGTACTTGTCGCGCACCGCGCGGAACCGCCCGAGCCGCGGGTACATCCGCGCGATCAGCTCGGCCCGGGCGCGGGAGTCCTTGGCCAGATAGAGCCGGCCGCCCGCGCCGGCCACCAGCTCGTCCAGCCGGTCCAGCAGCGGGCTCAGCCCGGCCGAGACCGGCACGTCCAGCGCCAGCGTCCATCCGGCGTCGGGGAACGACAACATGCCGTCGTTGCCCGCGCCGAACCGCTTCAACACGGCCAGGAACGACGCATGCCCGGCGCTCGCGAACGCCTCCACCGAGGTGCGCAGCACCTCCTCCGCGCCGAACGGCACCACGAACTGGTACTGCACGAAGCCGCGTGGACCGTAGACGCGGTTCCAGTCGGCCACCCCGTCCAGCGGATGGAAGAACGTGGCCAGCGGCTGGATCTCGTCCCGGCGTTCCCGCGGCGCCTTGCGATACCACATCTCGTTGAAGGCGGCGACGGTGTACCGGTTCAGCAGGCCGCCGGGCAGGCGTCGCGGTGCGGCCAGCCGCACCCGGGGATCGAAGGCCAGCGGCCGGGCCCGGTCCTTTGTGGACAGCTCCGCAGCCTTGGCGTGCCAGCCGCGGGTGAGTACGCCCCGGCCCAGCCGCCGTCCGGTGCTCAAGCAGTCGATCCAGGCGACCGAGTAGGTGTACTGGTCATCAGTGCGGGTCAGCCGGTCCATCAGGTCGTCAAGGTCGGTCGCCCGCTCGGTGTCCACCCGCATCCGGGAGGTCTCGATCGGTAGCAACTGCACGGTGGCCCGCAGCACCACACCGGTCAGGCCCATCCCGCCGGCGGTCGCCCAGAACAGGTCGTCGCCCGGTCGTACACTGTGGACCTCGCCATCCGCGCAGAGCAGGTCGAACTCAAGCACATGCCGGCAGAAGCTGCCGTGCACGTGGTGATTCTTGCCGTGTATGTCGGCGGCGATCGCCCCGCCGACGGTGACGAACCGGGTGCCCGGGGTCACCGGCACGAACCAGCCCAGCGGGATCGCCTCGCGCATCAGCCGGTCCAGGCTCAGGCCCGCCTCCACCACCACCGTGCCGGCCTCCCGGTCGAAGTGGAGTACGCGGTCGCGACCGGTCATGTCCACGACGGTGCCGCCGGCGTTCTGCGCCGCGTCCCCGTACGCCCGGCCCAGCCCACGCGCGACCAGGCCGCGCGGACCGGCGCTACGCACCAGGTCGGCGAGCTGCTCGTCGGTGCCCGCCGGGACCAGGCTCGCCGGGGTGGGGGCGGTGCGCCCCCAGCCGGTCAGCATCGTGGTACCCATCAGCTGGCCACCTCCAGCACCACGAGCAACAGCCAGATGGCGCCGAGGCCCTGCAGAATCCGGTCGGAGAAGGCGACGTCCTCCGGCGCGCCTGCGGTGCCGAGGTCGATGACCATGGCGTACCTGAGCACGCCGAGCACGAACGGCGCGAGCGACAGCGGAGCCCAGATCCGGTCGTGGGTCTCCTGCATCTCGAACGCCCACAGGCCGTACGCGGTGATCGTCACCGAGGCGGCGAGGCCCCAGACGAACCGGAGGTACGACTCGGAGTAGCTGGCCAGGGTACGCCGCGCCGGTTTGCCCTGGGCGACCGTCCGCACCTCGCTGAACCGCTTGCCGGCGGCGATGAACAGCGAACCGAACGAGGCGACCAGCAGGAACCAGACCGACATCGGCAGGTCGGAGGCGACGCCGCCGGCCATCGCGCGCAGCAGGAAGCCGGTCGCGATCAGCCCGAGGTCGACCACGGGCTGGTCGCGCAGCCACAGGCAGTAGGACAGGGTCAGCGCGGCGTAGCCGCCGATGACCAACGCGAACTGGGCAGACAGCACGAGCAGGCCGGTCAGCACGCCGGCCGCCACTAG
>JADGHA010000172.1 GCA_019689695.1 Micromonosporaceae bacterium
GGCAGGATCTTCGCCTCCGGCGCCACGCCGAGGAAGCCCGTGCCGGTGCCCTGCCCGGCGATGAGCGAGGCCATTGCCGTGCCATGCCCCGGCGGCACCTTGTCGTCAAGGTCGACCCGGCCGTCGCTGCCGTGGTTGGCGAAGTCGGCGCCGGGCAGCACCACGCCGCGCAGGTCCCGCACCTTCGCCTCGACGCCGGTGTCCAGCACCGCGACGATCACCCCCCGGCCCCGGCTGACCGGCCAGAGCAGCTCGCGAACCTGCCACGAGGTGAACCACCACTGGTGAGGGAGCGGCTTCGGGTACGCCGCCGCTGCGGGCACCGCGGCGTCCGCGGCCTGCGGTGCGGGCAGCGCGCCCAGCGTCGCCAGCACAGCCGCTAACGCGAGCCTGGCGAACCGGGGTGTGCGTGCTTTCCGGGAACCGCCACTGTGGAGCAAGTCGGCCCTGCCCATAACCCTTCCCATGAGTCGCCCTACGGAAGCGCCGGAAGCGGCGGCCGCCGTGGGCGGACCGGGGCCCGCTCGCCGGCCGGCGCCGATGGTAGGTCTCCGGATGGCGGTGGCCGCATCGTTTTGGCTGCAGCCAAAACGATGCACCATGGGCGACGGTGCCGGCGGCGAACCGATGCCGTGAGACAGCAGGTCAGGCGGGTGAGGCGCCTTCGCCGCGCCGGCTCGCCCGTGAGCTGAGCCGAAGCGTTCAGCTGGGCGCGGTGGACCGCAGCGTGACACAGCAGCGGCCAGGCGCGGGATCGAGCCGGACCTCGATGCCGGCGCCGCCGAGCTCGTCGGTCAGCGCGGCGATGACCTCGAGGTTCATGGTGCAGACGAGCTCGGCGTGCTGCTGGGCGAGGGCGTGGAACGGGCAGTTGGCCAGTACCACCTGTTCCGGCTGGAGGCGTGGCTCGTAGCCGTGGGCGGCCAGGACCTCGGCGACCGCCGCCAGGGACGGGGCCGCCAGCGGCTTGCCCGCAGCGGCCCGGGCCTGGGCGCCGATCCGGCGGCCCGCGGCGGCGGCGGCCCGGGCGACCGCGTCCAGCACCGGTGACCCGTTGCCGGCCGCATCCTCGACGGCGTCGGCCAGGATCTGACCGGCCAGTTCGTAGTGGCGCTCGGGCAGGGTGACGGTGACCTCGCGGGCGGCACGCCGGTACAGCTTCGCGGGCCGGCCCGCGCCCGGCCCCCGCCTGCCGGACAGGCGCCGGAACTCGGTCTCGAGCAGGCCCTCCTGGACCAGCTTGTCGAGGTGGAACTTGACCACATGGCGCGGCACGCCGGTGCCGGCGGCGACCTGGTCGCGACCGACCGCCTCGGGCTGCGCCACCACGTACAGGTACAGCTCACGGCGCACCGGCTCGGCCAGCGCGCCAATGCCGGCCACCCGGGTCGCGAAGTCATCGGTCACAACGTCCTCATTTCTATCGGACACAACTCTTGACGAAAGAGTCCGCCACTTCTAACGTCCAGGCTATCGCCCGTTAGAACCGGTAGAGAGGGCAGCACAATGACAACGCACACCACCACCACCGGCGGCACGCCCGCCCAGACCACCCAGCCCGCCGCGCGGCAGCCGGCGAACCAGGCCTTCATGCTGCTCCGCACGGTGTTCACGGTCGCCCCGATCCTGTTCGGGCTCGACAAGTTCTTCGAGGTACTCACCGACTGGGAGGGGTACCTCGCACCCGAGATCAACGACCTTGTCCCCGGATCCGCGCACCAGGCCATGCTCATCGTCGGCGTCATCGAGATCGCGGCCGGCATCCTGGTCGCCGCCCTCCCCCGCATCGGCGGCTACGTCGTGGCCGCGTGGCTGGCCGGGATCATCGTCGACCTGCTGCTGCTCGGCAACTACTACGACATCGCCCTGCGGGACTTCGGCCTGCTCGTGGCCGCGCTCGCCCTGGCCAGGCTGGCCGCGAGCCGACGCTGACACTCCCGGAGGTCACCGCACCCGCCTCCGGCCGACGCGTTCACCGGAAAGGACTTCCACGACATGACCCGAACCTCTCTCCTGCGCCGGCGCCCGGTGCCGGTCCCGTTGCTGCTGGGCACAGCGCTGCTCTGCGGGCTGCTCGCGGTGGCGTTCTCCCTCACGCCCGCCGACGGCGCCACCACCGTCAGCCACGACTCCACCAAGCACGACTCGGTCGGGCAGGGTCAGCACCATGGACATGACCACGGGCACGGGCAGCACGACCAGTTCCTCCCGCGTACCAGCCGCCAGGTCGCCTTCCACGACCAGATGCGCAAGCTCTGGGAGGACCACGTCACCTGGACCCGCCTGGCGATCGTCACCTTCGCCGACGGCTCGGCCGGCTTCGACGCCACCGCCGCCCGGCTGCTGCAGAACCAGACCGACATCGGCGACGCCATCAAGCCGTACTACGGATCGGCCGCAGGCAACACCCTGACCGCGCTGCTGCACGACCACATCACCATCGCCGTCGAGCTCCTGCAGGCGGTCAAGTCCGGCGACACGGCCGCCTTCGACGACGCCAACGCCCGCTGGTACGCCAACGCCAACGACGTCGCCGACTTCCTCGCCTCGGCCAACCCCCGCTTCTGGCCCCGGGCGCAGCTGCGCGCGGCGATGAAGATGCACCTCGACCAGACCCTCGCCGAAGCGGGCCACGAGCTCAGCGGCGACTACGCCGCCAGCGTGGCCGACTACGAGGAGGTGCACCAGCACATCCTGGCCATGGCCGACCTGCTCAGCTCGGGCATCATGCAGCAGTTCCCGGGCCGGTTCCGGTAGCCACCGGCCGGACGGGGTCACCAGGCAGGGCACTCCACCCTGGACACCCGCACGGGCGGGGTGCCAGCGGCGGTCGCAGAACCGGCGGTGGGGCGTTGACCACGCCCCACCGCTGAAGCTAAGTTACAGCTACACCCGAGGTCGAAGTAACTTAGCTTCCTTCTCCCCCTGGGAGGCACCATGTGCCGCTCGACCGTCCGCTCGTCCCGCTCAATCGCCATTCTCGCCGCCCTCTTCGCGGCGGTCCTCGTGGCGGCGCTCGTGCCCGGCGCCGCGCGCGCATCCGGAACGCACCGGTCCGTCGAGGCGCGCATCCAACAGCTCCTGCACCGGATGACCCTGGAGGAGAAGGTCGGGCAGCTGTTCATCACCTACGCGTACGGCGAGACCGCCGACACCACCAATCCCGCCGACGTCGCGGCCAACCAGCAGGCATGGGGCGTCGACAACGCGCAGCAGCTGATCGACCGGTACCACCTGGGCGGGATCATCTACTACGCCTGGTCCAACAATGTGAACAACCCGAGGCAGATCGCCCGGCTCTCCAACGGCATCCAACGCGCCGCGACCAGCCAGCGGGTCCCGATCCCGGCGCTGATCGCGACCGACCAGGAGGGCGGCATCGTCGCGCGGGTCGGCCCGCCGGCGACACAGTTCCCCGGCAACATGGCCCTCGGCGCGGGGCGTAGCACCAGCGACGCGAGGCAGGCCGCCCACATCACCGGCCAGGAGTTGAGGGCGCTGGGCATCAACCAGGACTACGCGCCGGTCTCCGACGTCAACGTCAACGCGCAGAACCCGGTCATCGGCGTACGCTCGTTCGGGTCCGACCCCAGCCTCGTGGCGGGCATGGCGGCCGCGCAGGTCGACGGATACCAGGCGGCCGGCGTCGCCGCCACGGCCAAGCACTTCCCGGGTCACGGGGACACCGACGTCGACAGCCACATCGCGCTCCCGACGATCAACCACACCCGCGCCCAGTGGGAGCAGATCGACCGGCCGCCGTTCCAGGCCGCCATCGACCACGGCATCGACGTGATCATGACCGCGCACATCACGGTCCCCGCGCTCGACCCGACCCCCGGGCTGCCAGCCACCCTCTCCAAGCCGATCATGACCGGCATCCTGCGGCACGAGATGCACTTCAAGGGCGTCATCGTCACCGACGCGCTCGGCATGGGCGGCGTCAGCGGCCAGTTCGGCGACGACAAGGTCCCGGTCATGGCCCTCAAGGCAGGCGTCGACATGCTGCTCAAGTCGCCGGACGGCAAGCTCGACCTGCAGTACAACGCGGTCCTCAATGCGGTACGCACCGGCGAGATCTCGAAGCGACGGATCGACCAGTCGGTGGCGCGCATCCTGCGGCTGAAGTTCAAGCTCGGCCTGTTCGACAACCCGTACGTCGACGAGTCGGCCGTCGACGCCGTCGTCGGCACCCCTGACCATCTGGCCGCCGCACAGCGGATCACCGACCGCACCACCACGCTGGTGAAGAACGACGCGGGCCTGCTGCCGCTGTCGGCGAGCCAGCGGCGCCACATCCTGGTCACCGGCTGGGGGGCGAGCACCACGCAGACCCTCGCCGCTGACCTCGCCGCCCGCGGCCAGGACGTGGAACGCTACTACACCGGCAGCCCGACCGATGCCCAGATCGTGACCGCGGTGCAGAAGGCGACCGCGAGCGACCTCACCGTGGTGACCGCCGGCAAGGCGTGGGCCGACGCGGCGCAGCAGAAACTCGTGCACCAGCTGGTCGCCACCGGGAAGCCGGTGGTGGTGGTCGCCGTGCAGGACCCGTACGACATCGCCTACTTCCCCGAGGCGCCGACCTACCTGGCGACGTACTCGTACGGCGCGGTGGCGCTCACGTCGCTGACCAGCGTCCTGTTCGGCGACATCGCCCCGCAGGGCAAGCTCCCGGTGATGATCCCGAAGGCCGGCACCCAGGACGAGGTGCTCTTCCCATACGGCTTCGGCCTGACGTACTAGGAGGTCGGTATGAAGCGTGCACTCTCGATCCTCGTCGCGGCACTGCTCGGCACCGCCGGCCTGCTCGTCGCTCCCGCCACTGCCGGGGCAGACACGCCGGCCGCGCGACAGGTGCAGCTGCGCGTGCTGTCGTACAACATCTTCCACGGAGCCGGCGCCGACGGTGTGTTCGACCTGTCCCGCACGGCCGCGGCGATCCGCGAGACCGGGGCAGACATCGTCGGCCTGGAGGAGGTCGACCAGCACTGGGGCGACCGCAGCCAGTGGACCGACGAGGCCGCGGAGCTCGGCGCAATGCTCGGCATGCACTCGTTCTTCGCCCACATCTACGACCTTCCGCCGGTCACGCCGGGCCAGCCCAACCGCAGGTACGGGCTGGCGATCCTCTCGCGATACCCGATCGTGCACGCCGAGAACCATTGGATCACAAGGCTTTCGACACAGGATCCAAACCCGACACCGGCGTCGGCGCCGGGCTTCCCGGAGGCGGTCGTCAACGTCCGCGGCGCCCTCGTCCACGTCTACGCCACCCACCTGGACTTCCGGTCCGACCCCAGCGTCCGCCACATGCAGGTACGGGACACGCTCGCGATCCTGGCGCAGGACCGCCCGCACGCGCAGCAGGTGCTCATGGGCGACTTCAACGCCGGGCCGGACGCTCCGGAGCTTGCGCCGCTGTGGGAGCGCGTCACCGACGCGTGGACGGTCGCGGGCGAGGGGCCGGGCCTGACGTACCCGGCCGAACAACCGGCCGAGCGCATCGACTACGTGACCGTCTCCCCGGGCATCGGTGTCACCAGCGTGAGCGTGCCCGCCACGCTCGCCTCCGACCACCGGCCGGTGCTCGCGTCCCTGACCGTCACTCGTGGATGGTGAGCGGATAGTCGTACCACCGCTGGCCGAACAGCCGCCCCGGCGATGCTGACCGTCACGACGCTGCGGATCCCGTACGCGCCGATCGGCGACGAGGACCCGCTGCCCGTCGTCGGCCGCATGCTGGAGCCGGCGTACGAGCTGGCGGACGATGTGCCCGAGCCGATCCGCAGCGGCGCCTCCTTCGGCCGCCCGCGGTCGTTGTTCCCGTACCTGATGCAGAACCGCTACGGCCGGCAGCGGCGGCTGGCCGACCTGCGCTGTGTCGTGCTGGAGAACGAGCACCTGCGCGCCCGGTTCCTGCCCGAGCTCGGCGGGCGGATGTGGTCGCTGGTCGACCTGGCGACCGGGCGTGAGCTGCTCTACTCCAACCGCGCCGTGCAGCCGGCGAACCTCGCGCTGCGCAACGCGTGGTTCGCCGGTGGCGTGGAATGGAACATCGGGACGCGAGGCCACTCGCCGCACACCGCGAGCCCGCTGCACACCGGCTACCTGACCGCGCGCGACGGCACGCCGGTGCTGCGGATGTGGGAGTTCGAGCGGCTCCGGGGCGTGGTCTACCAGGTTGACGCCTGGCTACCGCCCCGGTCTCGGGCGCTCTACGTGCACGTGCGGATCCGCAACCCCAACGCGCACGCTGTTCCGATGTACTGGTGGTCGAACACGGCCGTGCCCGAGCGGGACGACGTACGGGTGCTCGTGCCGGCAAACCGGGCGTACGCGACGTCCTACGACGGCACGGTGCGGGTCGTCGACATCCCGGGACCCGCCTCGGGCGACCGCACCTGGCCGGCCCGCAGTCCCCACTCAGCGGACCACTTCTTCGACCTGGCGGGGTCCGGGCGGCCGTGGATCGCCGCAGTGGACGGTTCCGGTCGCGGCCTGGGCCAGACCTCGACCCGGCGGCTGGTGGGCCGCAAGCTGTTCTGCTGGGGTGCCGGGCGGGGCGGCCGACGCTGGCAGGAGTGGCTTTCGCCGGAGGGCGGGCGGTACCTGGAGATCCAGGCCGGGCTCGCCGCCACCCAGTACGAGCACGTCCTGATGCCTGCCGGCGCGACCTGGTCGTGGGTGGAGGCGTACGGCCCGATCGAGGCCACTGCCGCGATCTGCCATGGCGCGGACTGGGCGGCGGCGACAGCTCACGTGCAGGCGCGCATCCAGGCGCTCGCGTCAGACGACGAGCTGAGCGACCAGATGGCGAGGGCCACCGCGTTCGCCGATCAGGCTCCCGAGGAGATGGTGTGCGCGGGCAGCGGGTGGGGAGCCCTGGAGCGCGAGGTGCGGCAACGGGTCGGTGCGGCCTGGCTCGACGAGACCGGCACCCCGTTCCCGGCCGGCACCATGGGCCCACAGCAGGAGGTCTGGCGGGACCTGCTCCGCGACGGCGCCGGCACCGTGCTGGCGGACGCCGACCCGCGGGTGCCGCCGAGCTCCTATGTGGCCGGTGAGGTGTGGGACGCGCTCCTGGCCGGCGCCAAGCCGTCCTGGGCCAGGGACTACCACCTGGCGGTACGCGCCCACGCCGCCGGCGACCTGGCCACGGCTCGCCGGCACTACCGCGCCTCGCTCGACCGCCAGCGCTCGGCGTGGGCGCTGCGCGGCCTGGCCCTGGTCGCCGCGGAACAGAATGACCATGGCACGGCCCGCGACCTGCTCCGCACCGCCGTGGACATCGCGCCGGCGCAGCTGAGCCTGCGGTACGAGGCGGTGGGCGCGGCGCTGCAGGCGGGTGACGCGGCGGCGGCGCTGGACCTGGTCGACTCGGCGCCACCGAGCCAGTCGGGGCAGGGCCGGCTCCCCCTGCTGGAGGTGCAGGCCGCACTCGCCGCCGGCGACACCGCCCGCGCAGCCCGCCTGCTGGACGGCGGCATCGAGGTGCCCGACGTGCGCGAGGGCGAGATTTCCCTGGCCGCCCTCTGGCAGCGCGCCCACCCCGGTCGCCCGGTCCCGGCGGCGTACGACTTCCGCATGCGCGGCTGAACGCCCGCTGGGCGTTATCCGAACGTGCGTTCCATGCATCGTGCACTGTCATCAAACCGTCACAGTTCCGCGGGAACACCGCCACATCCGGCTCGGACTCTGTGCAGGGGTGCGGCGCACGGAGGCGACATCAGTGCCACCCCAGGGCATCACTTACCGAGCACCCTGCGCGGTAGGGATCGCCGCGCGGGGATGTCTTGGGCGACCGCCGTCCGCCGCATCCCGCCCGGGTCCGTGGCGGACGGCGCCCTCCCCCCGGCGCTTCCCCTGTGGCGCCTTCCTCCCGGACACGCGGCCCGCGTTCGCTCCCGGCACCGGGCTGCGTCGGCCGAGCCGCCGTGCGCGGGCGCGGTACGTGCCCGCGCACGGCGACTTCGGTCGGGCCGCGCGCGGGTGGAGGAACCGT
>JADGHA010000173.1 GCA_019689695.1 Micromonosporaceae bacterium
TCATTGTCATCAGCGCGGAGAGTGGACGCATGGTGCCCACCCCCCTGCGGCGCGCCGGGCGCACGCCGCTCGCCGCCTCCGCTGCGGCGGTCGCCACCGTCGCGGCCCTCGCCCTCGGCGGCCTGGCGGCCTGCGGCCCTGACTCCAGCGGTGCTGGCGGTGACGGCCGGATCCGCGTGGTGGCCGGCTTCTACCCGCTGCAGTTCGTCAGCGAGCAGGTGGGCGGCGACGCGGTACGCGTGACCAACCTGGCCAGGCCGGGTGTCGAGCCGCACGACCTCGAGCTCAGCCCCAGGCAAATGGCCCAGGTCGCCGACGCCGACCTGGTCGTCTACCTCAAGGGCTTCCAGCCGGCCTTGGATGACGCGGTGCGGCAGGAGGCGGGCGATCGGGCCCTCGACGTGGCCTCCGTCTCACCACAGGCGGACTTCGGGCCCAACCACGCAGAGGTTGCCGACGACCCGGACGGGCACCACGGCAGCGACGGGCAGAACCGCGACCCGCACGTGTGGCTCGACCCGACCCGCCTGGGCGCGATCGGCGCCCGGCTCGCCGAGCGGCTCGGCGAGCTGGACCTTCGCCGCGCCGCCGACTTCCGCATCCGGGCACTGCAGCTGGACGTCCGGCTGCAGCAGCTCGACCACGAGTACGCCGATGGGCTGGCGACCTGCCAGCGGCGGGAGATCGTGACCAGCCACGCCGCGTTCGGCTACCTGGCCGACCGGTACCAGCTGCGGCAGGTGGCGATCACCGGGCTCGCGCCGGACGCGGAGCCGTCGCCGCGGCGGCTGGCCGAGGCGGCCGAGCAGGCGAGGCGGCACCGGGCCACGACCATCTTCTTCGAGTCGTCGGCCAGCCCGAGGATCTCCGAGGCGGTGGCCAGGGAGATCGGCGCGAAGACCGCCGTCCTCGACCCGATCGAGCGGATCGAGCCGGGTGGCGGTGACGACTACCTTTCGGTGATGCGCCGCAACCTGACCACCCTCCGCACCGCACTGGGCTGCTCGTGACCGTCCTGATGGTGCGCCACGGCGTGGTCGCGTACGGCGGGCGACCGGTGCTGCATGGTGTGTCCGTGTCCGTCTCGGCGGGTGAGGTGGTGGCCGTCCTCGGCGCCAACGGCTCCGGCAAGTCCACCCTGGTCCGGGCCGCGCTCGGCCTCGTCCCGCTGCGGCACGGCAGTGCGGAGCTGTTCGGCACGCCGGTACGGCGGTTCCGGCAGTGGAAGCGCATCGGGTACGTGCCGCAGCGGGTCGGTGCCGGCAGCGGCGTGCCGGCCACCGTCCGCGAGGTGGTCGCCGCCGGCCGGCTGGCCAGGCGCGGCCTGCTGCGCCCCGCCCGGGCCGCCGACCGGGAGGCGGTCGACGCGGCGCTGGCCGCGGTCGGCCTGGCCGAGCGGGCCGGCGAGCCGGTCGGCACCCTCTCCGGCGGCCAGCAGCAGCGCACCCTGATCGCCCGGGCCCTCGCCGGCGAACCCGAGCTGCTGGTGCTCGACGAGCCGACCGCCGGGGTGGACGCCGCCAGCCAGGCGGCGTTCGCCGCGGCGCTGCGCGGGTTCGTCGCCGGCGGTGGCACGGTACTCCTGGTGGCGCACGAGCTCGGCCCGCTGCAGCCGCTGGTCGGCCGGGCGGTGGTGGTGCACCAGGGCGAGATCGTCCACGACGGGCCGGTCCCGCGCCCGGCCGGCCACCACGCCGACCCGGAGCACGACCACGTCCACCCGCACCCGCCGTACGACCTGCCTGGCTTGTGGAACGCGCAGTGAGCATCTTCCAGTACGACTTCATGATCCGCGCGCTGATCGCCGCGCTGATCACGGGCGCCACCGCGCCCGCTCTCGGCGTCTACCTGGTCCAGCGACGGTTGTCACTGATCGGCGACGGGATCGGGCACATCGCGCTGACCGGCGTCGGCGTCGGCCTGCTCACCAGCCACTCCCCGGTACTCACCGCGGTGCTGGTCGCCACCGCCGGCGCGGTCGCGGTCGAGCTGATCCGTCAGCGCGGCCGTGCCTCCGGCGACGTGGCGCTGGCGATCCTCTTCTACGGCGGCATCTCCGGCGGCGTCTTCCTGGTCTCGCTCGCCGCCGACCGGTCCAGCACCAACCTGACCGCGTACCTGTTCGGTTCCCCGCTGTCGGCCAGCCGTGGCGACGTGGTGGTGATGGCGATCCTGGGCGGCGCAGTCCTGCTGTTCGGGCTGGTGCTGCGGCCGTGGCTGTTCGCGATCAGCCAGGACGAGGAGTACGCCCGGGTCAGTGGCCTGCCGGTCCGCACATTGAACCTGCTGCTCGCGGTCGGCGTCGCGGTCACCGTCACGGTGGCCATGCGCGCGGTGGGCCTGCTGCTGGTCAGCGCGCTGATGGTGGTGCCGGTGGCCACCGCCCAGCAGGTGTCCCGCGGCTTCGCCGGGACGATGCGGGTGGCGATGCTCTCCGGCGTGCTCGCCGCCGGCCTGGGCATCTGGATCTCGGGCACCCGCGACACCGCCCCCGGAGCCACCATCGTCCTGGTCGCCATCGCCGGGTTCCTCGTCGCCGCGGCAAGTTCCGGCGCGCTCCGCGCCGCCCGCCGCGCCCGGGCGCGGGTCCCCGCTCCGCCCACGTCCGCGCCGCCCGTACCGGTCAGTGCACGCGACGAACACTGACCGGATTGGCTACCGTTTTCCCATGACCGCGAGCGGATACGAGGGCTCATCGGCTGGGCCGCGCAGGCGGGTGCGGGACTTCGAGGCGGCCGGCGAGCTGCTGCGCGCCCTCGCCGCCCCGATCCGGGTCGCGATCGTCACCGAGCTGGCCGGCGGCGAGCGATGCGTGCACGAGCTGGTGGAGCGGTTGGGCACGCCGCAGCCGCTGGTGTCGCAGCACCTGCGGGTGTTGCGCGGGGCCGGCGTGGTACGCGGCAGCCGGCGCGGCCGGGAGATCGCGTACTCGCTGGTGGACGAGCACGTCGCGCACATTGTCGCGGACGCGGTCAGCCACGCCGTCGAGGGCCGGCTGGTGGGCGCCCGGCCCGCGCCAGACCGCGCAGGTGCGGCATGACCGCGACCAACCGCAACACCCGGCAGCGCAGCGCGGTCAGCTCCCTGCTGCTGCAGGTGGAGGGCTTCCACAGCGCGCAGGAGCTGCACGCCATGCTGCGCCAGCGCGGCGAACGGGTCGGCCTGACCACGGTGTACCGGACGCTGCAGGGCCTCGCCGATGCGGGCGAGGTCGACGTGATGCGCCCGCCGGGCGGGGAGCACCTCTACCGCCGGTGCAGCGAAGGGCATCACCACCACCTGGTCTGCCGCAACTGCGGGAAGGCCGTCGAGGTGGCCGGCCCGGCCGTGGAGAGCTGGGCGGAGAAGGTGGCCGCCCGGCACGGCTACGCCGACGTCAGCCACACCGTGGAGATCTTCGGCACCTGCCCCGACTGCGCCCGGCTCCGTCCATCGTAGACGCACCGGCCACCACTCGACCTGCGCGGCTGCGGCCCGCACCCGCGCCCGAGTCCGGATGCCGAGTGAACCGCCGGCGGCGTTGCTGCGTAACAGAGGGCATACCCGTCCGTGCCCACGGGCGCCAGGGGTCCGGGCCTGGTCGTCCGGGGCACCTGGGAGCAGGCATGCGCACGTCATATCCGCCGTGGGAACGCGTACTCGAGGGCCTCCGCCTCGCCGACGCGGTGCCCGTGGTCATCCGCATCCCACCCGCCGGAGCCGGCTCGGTACTCGGGCGGTGGCAGGCCCACGCTGACCCGTCCGACGTACCGCCGGTGCGGCCGCCGTCCGACCTGGCCGTCGTCGGGTACGAGGATCGCGGTTTCCCGATCCTCTCCTGGGTGTGGTCGCCGGACGACCGCCTCTGCGACGGCGGCTTCTACGGCCTGCGGTACCGGCAGCTCGCGCCCGGGCCGTACGGGATCGTGGTGCCGGCGCCGGTCTGGGTGAGCTCGGCCGGCCCGGCCCATCGCACCATCTGGGACGTCTACGGGTGCTGCATCTTCGGCGGCACCTACGAGGTGGCGGTCAGCTTCATCCCACCCGACCGGCCGGCCTCGGCCTGGAGCGAGCCGGTCAAGGTGGTGATCCCCGAGGCGTTCTGAGCCTCACCCCCTCGCCGGGTCCGCCGGGCCGGGGCGCGGGATGCGCCGCCGGGCGTCGGAGCCCGCCTGCGCGAACCGGGCGCCCCAGTCGGTCACCCAGGCACCCTCCTCCGGCACGGGCAGCACGCCCTCCTCCAGGAACCGGTACCGCCCGGCCAGCACCCGCCGCGCGGCCACCACGTCGACCGAGTCGGTGTTCTCCCACAAGCCGCCGAACAACGCCTCGGCCCGCAGCCGGGCCTGCCGGCAGAACAGGTCGGCCAGCTCGACCGCTTCCGGCCGGGTGTCGCGTTCAGACCGGGCCCGCACGCAGACCGCCGCCATCGCGAACAGCTCGGCCCCGATGTCCACCACCCGGCCCAGGAACCCCTGCTTGTGCTCCAGCTCGCCCTGCCACCGGCCCATGGCGTAGAAGGTGGACCGGGCCAGCCTCCGGCTGGCGCGCTCGATGTAGCGCACGTGAGCGGCGAGCGGTCCGTACTCCGCGTACGCCCCGGGCAGCTGGCCGCGGCCGACGGTGAGTGTCGGCAGCCAGCGGGCGTAGAAGGCGCCGGCCCGCGCTCCGGCACGGGCCTTGCGGCCGAGCCCGGCCTCCGGGTCGATGATGTCGCCGGCCACGGAGAGGTGGGCGTCCACCGCCTCCCGGGCGATGAACAGGTGCATGATCTCGGTCGAGCCCTCGAAGATCCGGTTGATCCGCAGGTCGCGCAGGATCTGCTCGGCCGGCACCGGCCGCTCGCCGCGGGCGGCCAGCGACTGCGCCGACTCGTACCCCCGCCCGCCGCGCAGCTGCACCAGCTCGTCCATCAGCTTGTACGCCATCTCGCTGGCGTACAGCTTGACCAGCGCGGCCTCGATGCGGATGTCGTTGCGGTCGTCGTCGGCGAGCAGGCAGCACAGGTCCAACATGGACTCCATGCCGTAGGTGGAGGCGGCGATGTAGGCGATCTTCTTCGCCACCGCCTCGTGCTCACCGACCGGGCGGCCCCACTGCACCCGCTCGCTGGCCCACTGCCGGGCCACGTTCAGGGCCCACTTGCCCGCGCCGACGCACATCGCCGGCAACGACAGCCGGCCGGTGTTCAGCGTGGTCAGGGCGATCTTCAGGCCCTGCCCCTCGCTGCCGATCACGTCCTCGGCCGGCACGTACACGTCCTCGAACCGGGTCAGGCTGTTCTCCAGGCCGCGCAGGCCGAGGAAGGAGTTGCGGCGTTCGACCGTGACGCCGGGCGCATCGCCGTCGACCACGAACGCCGTGATGCCGCCCCGGTGGCCGTCCGACCTGGGCACCTTCGCCATCACCACGAGCAGGGTGGCCACCGTGCCATTGGTGGCCCACAGCTTCAGCCCGTTGAGCCGGTAGCCCTTGCCGTCCTCGGTCGGCACCGCGGTGGTGCGCAGCCGGGCCGGGTCGGAGCCCACGTCCGGCTCGGTGAGCAGGAACGCGGAGACCTCACCGGCGGCCAGCCGGGGCAGGTACCGCTGCTTCTGCTCGGGCGTGCCGAACAACTTCAGCGGCTGCGGGACGCCGATCGACTGGTGCGCCGACAGCAGCGCGCTGATCGCCGGGTTGGCCGAGCCGATCAGCATCAGCGCCCGGCAGTAGTAGAGGTTGCTCAGCCCAAGCCCGCCGTACTTCTCGTCGATCTTCATGCCGAACGCGCCGAGCCCGGCCAGGCCGTGGAAGACCTCGTCCGGGATGCGGGCGTCCCGCTCGATCTGTTCGCCGTCGATGGTGCGGGCGTACTCGGCGACCTTGGCCAGGAACGCCTCGCCCTTCGCCACGTCGGCCGGGTCCGGCCGCGGCCACGGTTCGACCAGGTCCAGCCGGAGCCGGCCGAGGAACAGCTCCTTGCCGAAGCTGGGCTTGCGCCACTCCCGCTCCCGCGCGGCCTCGGCGACCTGCCTGGCCTGGCGCTCCGAGACCGCTCCGGCGTGGTTGCTCTGGGTCGTGCTCACAGTCACCCCCAGGGAGTGCGGCGTGCCTGTCTGTCAATCTACCCGCCAGTGTTACCCAGCGGTAGGCTCGCTTCCACCCTCGCTGTCGGGCTCGTCGCGGCGCAGCCAGGGCAGCACACCCCACCACAGCGCGAACCACACCCCGACCACAGCGGTCACGACGGCCGCCACCGCCCGGTTCACCATGAACTCGACCACCAGGTAGATCGAGCTGACCATCGAGACGAGCAGGAACGCCAGGCCGGCGGAGGCCATCCGGTGCGCGATCCGGACGATCTCCGGCTTGCGCCGCTGCCGGAACAGCATCCGGTGGTACGCGACCGGCGCGATGATCATCGAGACGGCGCCTGCGGCGGAGAGCAGCGCCACCAGGTAGACGTTCTTCTGCACCGCGCTCAGCTCGCCGAAGCGCGCGGTGAAGACCAGGGTGAGCAGGAACGCGAACAAAATCTGTACGCCGGTCTGCGCCACCCGTAGCTCCTGCAGCAGCTCGTTGAAGTTCCGCCGCCAGCGCTCCTCTTCGGACTCCTGCGCCATGCCAACCTCACTCGTCCGGCCGCCGGGGAACTGTGACGTCACCGCCCGCAGGCAGATGCCCCGATGCAGCAGGGTATCCGTCAACCCTGGGTGCTGGATACCGTCGCGAACCTGATAAGTTTGTCGAAACAACTTCATGTCCCGCAGGGGAGCGCGCAAGCGCTGAGAGTGCGGCACACGCCGCAGACCCTCGAACCTGATCTGGGTAATGCCAGCGCAGGGAGATCTGGGAGCCGTCTATGAGCCAACCGACCCCCCACCAGTGGCGCACCGTCGACATCGTCGTCGCCTCGGTGCTCGCCGTCGCCTTCGGCGTCGTCTTCTGGGCCTGGGACGCCCTCTGGAACGGCCCGGCCGACGCCATCCCGCTGCCCGCCCGCGGCATCATCTACGGCGTCTGGCTGGTCCCGGCCGTCCTCGGGCCGCTGGTGATCCGCAAGCCGGGCGCCGGCGTCTACACCGAACTCGTCGCCGCGCTCGTATCGGCCCTGCTGGGCACGCCGTGGGGCCTGATCGTGGTGCTGTACGGGCTGTTCCAGGGCGTGGCCGGCGAGTTCGCGTTCGCGCTGACCGGGTACCGCGTCTGGCGGTGGCCGGTGGCGGTGGCCGGTGGTGCGCTGGCCGGCGCCGCGGCGGCGCTGCTGGACATCGTGAACTACTACCCCACGTACGCCAGCGACTGGAAGTGGGCGTACACCGGCCTGCTCGTCGCGAGCTCCGCGGTGATCGCGGGCGGCGGCGGCTGGACGCTGACCCGCGCGCTGGCGCAGACCGGCGTGCTGGACCGCTTCGCCTCCGGCCGCGAGCGGGTCGCCGTCTAGCGCCTTGCCACCCCAGCACGATCGGCTCAACTCCTCGCACGACGGCCCGTCCGGGCGACCGGGTCGGGCCAAGGTACGAGAAGTTGAGCCGGTCTCCGCGCCTGCGCGGAGGGCGGAGGGCGCGGTCGAGCTGCGCGGGTTCGGCTGGCGGTACGCCGGCCGGCGGGCCTGGGCGGTCCGCGGGGTGGACCTGCGCATCGAGCCCGGCGAGCGGGTGCTGCTGCTCGGCCCGTCCGGGGCGGGCAAGAGCACTCTGCTCGCCGCGCTGGCCGGACTGCTCGCCGAGGACTCCGGCGAGCGGGAGGGTTCGGTCGTGGTCGGCGGCCGGGCCGGGGTGCTGTTCCAGGACCCGCAGACCCAACTCGTCATGTCCCGGTGCGGCGACGACGTCGCGTTCGGCCTGGAGAACCTCGGCGTCGACCCGGCCGAGATCTGGCCGCGGGTGGACGAGGCGTTGCGGGCGGTCGGCTTCCGCTACCCGCGCGACCACCGGACCGATGCGCTCTCCGGCGGCGAGCAGCAGCGGCTGGCCCTCGCCGGCGTGCTGGCCCTGCGGCCCAGCGTGCTGCTGCTGGACGAGCCGACCGCGAACC
>JADGHA010000174.1 GCA_019689695.1 Micromonosporaceae bacterium
CGACTACCTGCTGGCGCCGCTGCAGCGCGGCGAGGTGCTGGTGGCCTGGGACCACGTGGCGCGGCTGATCGCCGCGCCCGGGGACAAGCCGGACGACTGGGTCATGGCACCGGCGCCGCGCGGCCCGAAAGGACTCGGCTACCTGCTGGTCGCCGCCGGCGTGGGGATCCCGCGCGGCGCGCCGGACACGGACCGGGCCAAGGAGCTGATCAAAGCGCTGACCACGACCGAGGTGCAGCAGGAGGTGCTGCGCAAGAACGCGTTCTTCCCGGTGGTCACCGCCGATCCGCCGGGTGACCTGCCCCCCGCCGTCGCCCTCGAGGCGGCCGCGGTGCAGGCACAGCAGAACGCCGACGACGCGATCCTGTCGTTGCCGCCGGTGGGGTTGGGCGCCAAGGACGGCGAGATGTCGCAGGTGTTCAAGGACTGCTTCCAGCAGATCTGCCTGAACCGCAGGCCGATCCGACAGGTGCTCGACACGCAGGCCCGGCGGATGAACGCCATCCTCGACGAGGTCAAGGTGGCGTGCTGGAAGCCAGACCCGCCCGGCGAGCCCTGCCAGGTCCAGTGACCGAGCTGGCGGACCAGCCGGTCCTGCGGGAACGGCCCGACCGGCCGGCGCCGCGCCGCCCCGCGCGGCGGGTGCCGACGCCGGTCCTGCTGATCGCGCCGTCACTCATCTTCATGACCGCGCTGTTCGTCTGGCCGACGGTGGTCGCCGTCGGCCAGGCGTTCACCGGCGACGACGGGCCCACCGCCGCGTACGTGCGGCGGATGGTGGACGACCCGAGCTTCTGGCCCGCGGTCCGCTACACCGCGCTGCTGATCGTCGTGTTGATCCCGATCCAGTTCGCCTTCGCGCTCACCATGGCGCTGCTGCTGCGCGAGCGGCCCAGGTTCGCCGGCGTCTACTTCTACCTCTGGGTGGTGCCGCTGGCCATCAGCGACCTCGCGGCCGGGCTGGTCTGGCTGTCCATCTTCACCGACCGTGGCTACCTCAACTCGGTCCTCGACCACCTCGGCGTGGCCGGGTACTCGTGGCTGCAGTTCGACCACCCGGTGACGATGTTCCTGGCCGTGATGGTGGCCGAGCTGTGGCGGGCGACCTCACTGGTGCTGGTGATCGTGGTGGCCGGCCTGCAGGGCATCCCGAAGGACTACGACGAGGCGGCCGCGGTCTTCGGCGCGACCTACTGGCAGCGGCTGCGGCACGTGCTGCTGCCGCAGCTGCGTCCCAGCCTGCAGGTGGCGGTCATCCTGCGGACGATCCTCGCACTGCAGACGTTCGCCGTCGCCCAGGCGCTGACCGGACGCAACCTGCCACTGCTGGTCGGCGAGACCTACCGCTGGTACAACGCGCTGCTGAACCCCAACGTCGCCGCCGCGCTGGCGCTGGTCGTCCTCGGCGTCTCCCTGCTGGCCGCCGCCGGCTACCTGCGGCTGCTGCGCGAGCACCCGGAGGCCCGGGGATGAGGAGGCCCTGGGCACGGGCCGCGGCGGTGCAGGCGGCATGCGTGGCCATCACCCTGTTCATGGCCGTACCGATGTACCTCATCGCGCTCGCCGCGCTGTCCAGCCGCGAGTCGCTGAACCGGTTCCCGCTGCCGCTGCTGCCGACCGACCTGTCCACGGAGACGATGTCGGCGTTCCTACGGTCCACCGGGGTGGTGCCGGCGTTCCTCAACTCGCTGCAGGTCGGCCTCGGCACGCTGGTGCTGTCCCTGCTGGTCGGGGTGCCGGCCGGCTGGGCCCTGGCCCGGTACGCGTTCCGCGGCAAGGAGCCCTACCAGCTGTTCCTGCTGCTCACCCGGGCGCTGCCCATCGTCGTGCTGTCGGTGCCCCTGGCCAAGGTCTTCCTCACCTCCGGGCTCTACGACACCACCTACGCGGTCACCCTGCTGCACACCGCGCTGGCCCTGCCGACCACGGTGCTGATCACCGCGGCGGTCTTCGTCGGCGTGCCACGCGACCAGGAGGAGGCGGCGATGATCTTCGGCGCCACGCCGGTGCAGGCGTTCCTGCGCGTGGTGGTGCCGCAGGCGCTGCCCGGTGTCGCCGCCGCCGCGATGTTCGCCTTCGTGCTGTCCTGGAACGAGGTGCTGGGTGCCACCATCCTCACCCTCAACCAGCGCACGCTGCCGGCGCAGGTCCTCTCCACGCTGTCCGACTCGCCCCTGGCCTACCGGTTCGCCGGTGGCCTGGCGCTGGTGCTGCCGGCGCTGCTGTTCATCGCGCTGATGCGCCGGTACCTGCTGAACATGTGGGGTGCGACGCTGCGATGACGACCGGGCCGGGGGCGACCGCGGGCGAGGAGAATAGTCTGTGAGGGCCGGGGTATGGCAGAAGTTGTGGTCCGCAACCTGGTGAAGACGTACGCGGCGAGCGCTCACCGCGCCACTGACGACGTCTCGCTGGAGGTGGCCGACGGCGAGTTCGTGGTGCTGGTCGGCCCGAGCGGCTGCGGGAAGACCACCCTGCTGCGGATGGTGGCGGGCCTGGAGACCCCGGACAGCGGGACTGTCCACATCGGTGGGCGCGACGTCACCGGCCTGCCGGCCCGGCAGCGGCGGGTCTCCATGGTCTTCCAGTCGTACGCCATCTTCCCGCACATGCGGGTCCGGCAGAACATCGGTTTCGGGCTGGCCATGCGCAAGGTCGACAGGCAGGAGCTGGAGCGGCGGGTCCAGCGGGCCGCCGAGCTGCTGCAGCTGGAGGACTACCTGGACCGGTTCCCGGCGCAGCTGTCCGGCGGCCAGCGGCAGCGCGTCGCGGTCGCCCGGGCGATCGTGGTCGACGCGGACGTGCTGCTGATGGACGAACCACTGTCCAATCTGGACGCCCTGCTCCGGCTGCAGTTCCGGACCGAGCTGAAGAAGCTGGTCCGCCAGCTCGGCACCACCACGCTCTACGTCACCCACGACCAGGCCGAGGCGATGTCGCTGGGCGACCGGGTGGCGGTCATGCGGGACGGGCGGATCGCCCAGATCGGCACGCCGCTGGCGGTGTACGACCGGCCGGACGAGCAGTTCGTGGGCGGGTTCCTCGGCGCACCACCGATGAACTTCTTCCCCGCCCAGGTCCGGCTCCGCGGAGCCGACCCGCAGCTGGTGGTGGGGGAGGACACCTGGCCCGCGCCGGCACACCTCAAGGCGTACGCGGACCGGTCCGTGCTCGTCGGGGTGCGGGCGGAGAACATCCAGGTGACCGCGGATCCGCCGGCCGCCGGCCCCGGAGCGCAGCCGGGCTGGAGCGCGGCCGTGGTGGAGGTGGTCGAGCCCACCGGCGCCGCCGTGCTGCTCACCGTTCGCCTGGATACGCACCAACTGAAAGTGCAGGCCCCGCCAGGTTTCCCGGCCCGACCGGATGACACGGTATGGCTGCGCAGCGCGCCGGAGATGCTGCGCTTCTTCGATCCCGAGACCTCGTTGGCGTTGGTGACGACCTGATGCACGTAGCAAGTCCCTCCGGCGTGGCCGCTGCCGCCGCCCCGGTGACCCCGTCCGTCTCCGAGGAGACCTCCGCAGAGGAGGGGTCTCCAGCGAAACCCGGCGCGGCGCCCACCGCGGCGCCGCCCGTCTCGCCGGCCGGCCTGGCCGCCTGCGCCGCGTACATCCTGCGCGGCAACGACACCGGCGAGCTGATCACCGCCGCGCCCCGGCTGTACCCGCACCTGTGGAGCTGGGACGCGGCGTTCGTGGCCATCGGCCTGGCCACGGTGTCGGTGCCCCGCGCCGTGACCGAGCTGCGGACCCTGCTGGCGGCGCAGTGGCGCACCGGCATGTTGCCCCACATCGTCTTCAGATCCACCAGCGACTACTACCCGGGCCCCGACGTGTGGGACTGCGCCGTCGCCGAGGCCGCACCCGCGGTGGCGCGCACCTCGGGCATCTGCCAGCCGCCGGTGCATGCGATCGCGGTGCGCAAGGTGCTCGACGCCGGCCGCCGCCGCGGCGGGGCGGACCGGGCGCTGGCCGAGCAGTTCACCGCCGAGACGTTCGACCGGTGGTTGGCCTGGTACCGCTGGATCGGCCGGGCGCGCGATCCGCAGCAGCGCGGCCTGGTGGAGATCTACCACGGCTGGGAGTCCGGAATGGACAACTCGCCGCGCTGGGACGCCGGCTACGCCAACGTGGTACCCGCCCTGGACCTGCTGCCACCCGAGCGCTGCGACCTGCGGTTCGTACGGGACGCGACGCAGCGGCCGAGCGACGCCGAGTACCGTAAGTACCTGTGGCTGGTGCACCAGATGAAGCTGGTGCGCTTCGACGAGAAGGCGATGCGCGACCGCGTCGACTTCCGGATGGCAGACGTGTTCATGTCCGCCGTCGCGGCGGTCGGCAGCGAGGTGCTCGCCGAGGTCGGTGACGAGCTGGGCCGGGCCGAGGCGGCCGCGGAGCTGCGGTCGCTGGCATCCCGGTTCCGCCGGGGCGTGCTGTCCACCGTCTCGCCGGTCACCGGCCTGGCCCGCGACCGCGACCTGCGTACCGGCGCCTGGGTCGAGGAGCCGACGATCGGCGGCTTCGCCCCGTTGCTGTGCGGCGGTGACGACGCCGTGGTGCGCCGGCAGCTGCGGCTGCTGGCCGGTCCACAGTGGTGCGGCCACCCCCGGCTGCGGTACGCCCTGCCACCGAGCACGTCGCCCGACTCAACCCGGTTCGCCCCCCGCACGTACTGGCGGGGTCCACAGTGGCCGGTGATGAACTGGCTGGTCTGCTGGGCGCTGCGCCGGCACGGCGCGCACGAGCTGGCCGGGCAGATCCGCGAGGAGGCGCTGCGGCAGCTGTCCGACCTGGAGTTCGCCGAGTACTACGAGCCGTTCACCGGTGAGCCGCTGGGCAGCAGGTACCAGTCCTGGACCGCCGCGATCGTCCTCGACTGGCTGCTGGAGCCCTATCCATCGTAGACGGTGCGGCGGTTGCCGCCGTGCTGGGAGCAGGATCCCTGCCGGCCGCCGGACATGCTGACCTTGCCGTCGGCGCACTCGATCATGTAGCCCTTGCCGTTGTCGAAGTTGCCGATGCAGTCGAAGTAGGCGCAGATATCGGGTTTCGGGTCACAGACGCGTGACCCGCGCCCGCAGTAGTTGTAGCCGTAAGGGTTCGCCGGCGCACCGCAGAGGCTGACCGCTTTCGGGGTGGGTGACCGCTTGGTGCGCTTGGGGCCGGCTTCTTCGCCGGAGTCCGTGCCGGTGCCCTCGGCGATGTGGCCGCCGTGGGTGCGGCGCGGCCGATGTGGGCGCCTGGGACGGCGACTGCGCACGCGGCTGAGTAGGTGAGTGTGTGGGCGCTCGGACGGGCGTCGTGCTGTCGGCGGCGGTGTTGGATTGGTCCGAGTCCGATGGGAAGGCGAGCGCAGCTCCGACACCGCACAGCAGGAGAACCGCGGCAACCGCCGCCGCGGCGACGGCAGCCGGGCCGAAGCGCGCCGTGAACGGCGCCTGGTCCGGAGTCGCCGGTAACGGGGGTCGGGGCCGGCGGCCCTGGTGGTCTGCGATCTGCCGCTCCAGGTGTGCGACAAATCCGCGGCGGTCACCGGCGAAGTCGGCGAGAGCCAGGGCGAGGTTGAACCGGAGGCCGGCCGCGGCGGCCGGATCCAGAGACAGGCCGGAAACCTTGACCCGATTGGCGACCCGCATCAAGGTGGTGCGGTTGTCGGGCAGGTGCGCCAGACCCGTGAGCTTGGCGTAGGACCATTCGCGGCGGCGGTTGCCGTAGAGCACGACTCGCCTGTTGGTCACCACGGCCACCCCGCGGTCGATGATGCGGCCGGCCGGTGATGGGCCGGCCGGCGTCGGGAACGCCGAGAAGGTGGCGAAGCCGGCGGCCGGTAGCGCCGGCTGGTCGGGGACCTCCAGGAGCCCGGCTCCGGGCAGGATCAAAAGACCGTCTCGCGCCGGCCGAGGTCGACGTACGGCGGCAGTTGCCCGAGCGGCAGTCCGCGGAATTCCCGTGCCGTGGCGAGCATCCACCGCGCCTGCTCGTCGTCGCGTTGCCAGGCCGAATGAGCGGCATCGAAGGCACGCTGCCGGCGCTCGTTCTGTTTGTCCGCCCAACGCTGCCGCCACCCGGACCGCCGCGATTCTGTGGCCACAGGCATCACCCCCGCCGCTGAGGCAATCACGGTCGTGGAAGCACCGACAGAGCCAACAGGGCACAACGACGTCGGATGATTGCCTGCAGTCGATGTCGAATCTCGGACATCCGTCCGCCAGCCGGCCGGGCGGTCCTTCCCCGGCATGACCGAAGCGGCCCGCGGCGGGGCACGGCGGTGGGACCGCGTCCCCGGCCGGTGGCGTGAGCGCAGTGACCTGCACCACGAGGTCCGAAAAGCGCGCGACTTGCGTCGTGCCCCTGGACAAGAGTGCGTGAGGTGAACGTCGATCGCTCGGTGCCAGCCTTCGTCCTGCTCGCGATGATCTGGGCTTCGAGCTTCCTTAAGGTGGCGCCGCCAGGCCGCCTAACTCGCCATCAAAGCCGGATACCGTACGGATATGGCCGACCAACGCCTGCTCGCCGTGGCGCACCGCGCCGGGAACGACCTGGCGGATCTGCGGGCTGCCTTGGACGCGGGTGTCGATCTCGTCGAGGCCGACATCCACCTGTTCCGCGGCGCCCTGGAGGTCCGCCACTGCAAGGCGCTGGGCCGGCACCTGTTCTGGGAGAAGTGGTGGGACGTCAGCTGGCGGCGCGACGTCATCGTCCCGGAGCTGGCCGAGGTGCTGGCCCACGTGCGGGAGGTGGTCAACGGCGACCCGCGGCTGATGCTCGATCTCAAGGGCCGGGCACCCGCCGTGGCGCCCGAGGTCGCCGCGCTGCTGCGGCGAGCCGCGCCGGGCATGCCGGTCAGCGTCTGCACCAAGCAGTGGCGGATGCTCGACGCCTTCGACGGCGACCCGCACGTGCGGAAGATCCTGTCGGCGAGCAGCACGCGGCAGCTGGGCCGGCTCCGGGCCCGGCTACGCCGCCGCCGGGCGGCCGGCGTCTCGGTCCGCCGCCAGCTGCTCACGCCGGCAGTCGCCGAGGAGCTGCGCCGTGGCGCGGACGTGGTGATGGTCTGGCCGGTGGACACCGAAGCCGCGCTGGACCACGCGCGGTGGCTGGGCGTCAACGGCGTGATCAGCAAGAACCTGGACATCCTGCGCCAGCTCGTGCACGCCCGCGGGTAGGCATACCTACCCGGCTGCGTGGTCCACCTAGGTACCGCTCCGTGGTGAAGATACGTAACCGCTTCTGATGGCGGCAGTCCCTTACCAGCCGAGGATGGATACCGAACACCGACGGCTGAAGGAGATCGAGATGGTGATCCACCCGGACCTGGTTCTGGACCACGCGCACCACCGCCAGAGCGAGCTGATCGCCGAGGCCGACCGGCAGCGGCTGCTCGCACTGGTCCGCCGTAACCGCCGCAGGAACGCGGCGGCAAGCGCCGCCCCGCGAGGGCGACCAGACACCGTTTGCGAGCCGCAGCCCACCCGGGTTGCTGCGCCGGTGCGGTAAGCGGATCGGCGGATACCCCGCTCCCTGCGGCATAGCACCGCAGGGAGCGGGGTATTTGCATGCCATGCTCTGGAACATGCTCCGTCGCTGGCTTCTCGTCGCGATCGCGGTGCCGCTGGCCGCGGCCGGCGTGCGCCGGCTCAGCGACGCGGTCGAGTCCCGCCGGGGCCCGTCCCGCGGCACCGCGCTGCTGCGCCGGGCCGCCAACGGCGTCCAGCAGGCCTTCGGCCGCAAGCCCAAGCGCAAGCGCCGCTGGCCGCTGTCGCGCTGACCGTCCGGCGCCGCTGTCCGCGCTGGCCCGCGGCCGCTGTCGCGCTGCCCGGCGGCGCGTCGAACGTGCGTGCCGCCGGGGTCACGGTCAGGCGGCCGCGAGGAGCTCGGCCGGCGGCGCGGCCCCCGCGGCCCCCGGGGCC
>JADGHA010000175.1 GCA_019689695.1 Micromonosporaceae bacterium
GAGCATTCCGCGGCGGCCGCCGGGGCAGCGCGGTTCCCCTACGAGCCCGCCCGCGCGGCCGCCAAGCCTGGACCCGGCCTGCCCGGCTAGGCAGACAGCAGGTCGCCCAGCCGTTGCCGCTCCCGGGCGACCTCCGGTAACGCCACGTCAGCGATGAGCCGGTCGGCCGCCGCCCACTCGGCGCGTGCCTCGTCCCGGCGGCCCAAGGCGGCCAGTACCCGGGCGCGGGTCAGCCGGGCCTTGCCGCAGCGCACCCGGTCGCGCAACAGGTCGAACTGCGCGACCGCCGCGTCCAGCTCCACCAGCGCCTCGGCGTACCGGCCCGCCGTGGCGAGCACCTCGCCGGTCGACTCGTACGCGATGCCCACGCCGAGGCTGTGCTTGACTCCCTCGAACAGGGCCAGTGACCGGCGCATGTCGGCGACGGCGTCGTCGTACCGGCGATCGTCGCTGGCGAGCCAGCCGCGCTCCTGCAGCGCGTACCCCAGCGCGAAGTCGTCGCCAGCGCGCCCGCACAGCTCCATCGCGCGTGCGTTGAGCGCCACCGCGTCGTCGTGGCGGCCGCTGAGCTTGTAGGCGGTGCTCAGACCGCTGAGCACCCAGATGTCGCTGGCGTCAGCCGCCGGCAGCGCCAGCCCTCGCTCCAGCACCGGTAGAGCGCGCTCCGGCTGCCCGTACATGTTGTAGAGCGTGCCGAGCGAGATCGCGGCCCGCTTCTCCATGCCCGCGTCGTCCAGTTCGGCGAAGAGCTGCTGCGCCCGCTTCAGCGCGTCCTCCGCGTCGGAGTACCGGTACAGGTCACGCTGCGCCTCCCCGTACACGAAGAGGGCTTCGGCCTCGGCCCGGCGGTCGCCGCGCCTCCGCGCGATTGCAACCGACTCCCGCGCCGGCTCCAGGCTGTTGGTCAGGTCGCCCGCCACGCGGTACGCGGTGGACAGCCCGCGCAGCGCGGCGGCCCGCTTGTGGTCGTCGCCGAGACCAACGGCTGCGGCCACGGCGTCCTGCCACAGGGCGAGGCGCTCGGCGTGGTCGCCCGGTTCCAGTACGGCGTTGGCTACGGACACCAGCGCCCAGGCCGGCGCGCAGACACCTGCTTCGACCGCGCGGTGGACAGCGGCGAGGATATTGTCCCGTTCCCCGCGATCTGCGTGCGTGGTGTACCACTCGAGCAACCGGGTAAGGCATGCGACATGCTCCTCCGGCCGTTCGTCCGCGGCGAGCCGCTCGGTGGCGAACAGCCGCAGGAGGTCGTGGAACCAGTACTTGTCCGGCGCGGGAGTCTCGACGAGGTGAATGTCCACCAGGCGCTCCAGCGCGGCGGCGACGTCGGGCAGCGGCATCCCGGCGAGCGCGGCCGCCGCCCCGGTGGTGAGTACCCGGCCCGGGTGCGACCCGGCCCGGCGGAACACCAGCTGGTCCACCGTGGACAGGTCACGGTACGACGTGGCGAAGGTGGACCGCACCGCGACGTCGCCCAGGCGCAGCTCGTCCAGGCGGTGGCGCTCGTCGGCGAGGCGGGCGGCGAGGTCCGCCACCGTCCACGCCGGCCTTGCCCGCAGCCGCGACCCGGCGATGCGGACAGCGAGCGGCAGCCCGCCGCAGAGGCGGACGATACGGGCCGCCGCCTCCGGCTCGGCGTCGACGCGCCTCCGGCCAGCTGCCGCGGCGAGCAGCGCCATGCCCTCGCCCTCCGCCAGCCCGCCCAGGGTATGGGCGGCCGCACCGGGCAGTTCGGTGATCAGCCGCCGGCTGGTGACCAACACCAGGCAGCCGGTACCGCCCGGCAGCAGCGGGCGTACCTGGGCCGTGTCACGCGCGTCGTCGAGAACGATGAGCAGCTTCCGGTCGGCGACAGCGGTGCGGAACCGGGCCGCAAGGTCGTCCACACCGCCGCTCCGCTCGTCATCAGGTACGCCCAGGGCGCCGAGGAACCGTTGCAGCACCGTCTCGGGCGCTACCGGGTCCGCGTGCGCGCCGCGCAGCACTGCGAACAGCTGCCCGTCGGGGAATCGCGCCTTGCGCTCGTGCGCGATCCACAACGCCAGCGACGACTTGCCGACTCCGGGCGGGCCGACCAGCACCAGTACCCGGCACCCGCGGTCGAGGATGCGGCCGAGCCTGGCGATGTCTCCTGCGCGACCGGCGAACCCGGCGCCGAGCGCGGGCAGTTCGGCCGGCCGGGTGTCGGGTGCCGGCGCCGGCCGCGGGGCGACGTCCGCGTCGGCGAGGCGCTGTTGCCACACCGTCAGCCACACGCCGACCCCGGCGAGCAGTCCCACCGCCGGCCATGCCATCCAGGACACCGCATCCAGCGGGGCCGGCAGCACGCCGCCGGTCGCCACGTTCACCGCGACCGCGAGCAGGACCGAGAGCAGACCGGAGGTGACCGCGATGAGCACGACGACCTGACCCCGCCGCACGCCGCACCTCCGTCTATCCGGCGTCGCGCATACGGTACCCACCGGCACCCGACCTCCGCTCGCTCTGTCCACCGACGACCGACCCGCGCGGATGCGGCGCGGGCGCGTGCACCGAGCCCGCGACGGGTGGCACCACGCCCGCGACACGGTCGCCCGCGTGTGCCGAAACACAAAATTTCTCCGCGCCGTGGGGGACCCAGGTGGGTTGCCGCGACAACTTCCACCAAGGAAAGAAAACCGTTGTGAAACAAGGACTTACGGACCTTGAGATGCGCGATCGAATGCTCCGCGGAGTTGTCGCGATAGGGTCTACTGTGGAAGTCGTGCCGACTTTTTATCGCGAAACAGTAGCGCGCACACCTCGTTCGGTGCACAGTTATGGCATGAGCAGAAGCGGGAGTGACGTCAGGTACTACTGGTGCCTGCGGCACAGTCGCGTCGAGACGGACGCCAATGCGTGCGCCGCGATGCATCGGTTGGGCCCGTACGCCACGGCGGCGGAAGCCGAACGGGCGCTGGAACGGGTCGCCGAGCGCAATGCGGAATGGGACGCGGAGGACGCCCGCTGGGCCGGTGACGACAACTAGCCCGCTCAAGCCGGCCGGTATGGCCGGCGAGTCCACAACAGAATCTGTCCGATCACGAGGATCTGTCAGACCAAGGAGGAAACACCGATGGCCGTAGCTAAGCAGGCCACGACCCGCCCGGCCGCGAAGCGCGCGGCCGCGACGTCAGGCGGCACCCGCAGGAAGGCCGCGGCGCAGCCGTCCGCCGCGGCGAGCGGCGCGGGCAAACGCACGGTCGCGGCGACCGCGACCACCGCGAAGCGGACCACCGCCAAGGCGGGCACGGCGAAGAAGGCCACCGCCAAGAAGACCGCGGCGGCGAAGAAGACCGCCGCCAAGAAGGCGACCACGAGGGCCACCGCCCGCAAGTCCACCGCGAAGGCGGCGCCGGCGCGCAAGACCGCAGCGAAGAAGACCACCACCGCGCGCAAGACCGCGGCCAAGAAGGCCCCGGCGAAGAAGGCGACGGTCAAGTCGACCGCGCGCAAGGCGCCGGCGAAGCGGACCACCACGAAGAAGGCGGTGGCCGCGAAGAAGACGACGGCGAGGACGACCGCCGCCAAGCGGACCACCGCAAAGGCCGCCGCGGCGAAGAAGACCACCGCGCGGCGTACGTCGACCGCGAAGAAGGCCGCGCCCGCGAAGCGGGCCGCGCCGAGGAAGACGACCGCCCGCAGGGCCGCCTGAGCGGTCTGCCACACTCTGAGCCGGAGCCGCATGCGCGGCTCCGGCTCGCTGTCCCGGGAGTGGAAGGATGGCGGGATGGCATACGACGCGAGCAGGCTGCCCGACGTGTCCGGGCTCACCGTGGCCATCCTCGGCGGCACCGGCGCCCAGGGTCGGGGACTGGCCTACCGGCTGGCCCGTGCCGGGCAACGCATCCTCATCGGGTCCCGGTCAGCACAGCGGGCAGCCCAGTCGGCGGTCGAGCTGGCCGGCATGCCTGGTGTCGACGGCGAGGTCGGCGGCGGCGAGAACGCGGATGTGGCGGCCCGCGCCGACATCACCATCATCGCGGTCCCCTGGGAGGGCCACCGGGACACGGTGGCGGCGCTGCGCGAGGCGCTCGCCGGCAAGCTGGTCGTCGACTGCGTCAACCCGCTGGGCTTCGACCGGCACGGCCCGTACCCGCTCACCGTGCCGGAGGGCAGTGCCGCCGAGCAGGCGGCCGCGCTGCTGCCCGAGTCGCGCGTCTGTGCCGCGTTCCACCACGTGAGCGCCCCGCTGCTGGCCGACCCGACGGTGGACCGCATCGAACTGGACGTGCTGGTGCTCGGCGAGCACCGCGACGCGGTCGAGCAGGTGCAGGCGCTGGCCGGCCGTATCCCCGGCGTGCGCGGCGTGTACGGCGGGCGGCTGCGCAACGCGCACCAGGTCGAGGCGTTCACCGCCAACCTGATCGCAGTCAACCGGCGCTACAAGGCGCACGCCGGGCTGCGGCTGACCGACGTGTGACGCGTTTCCGGGGCGGGGGGGGGGGGGGGGGGGGGGGCGCGCCCCCCCCCGCCCCCCCCCCCCCCCGCCCCGGAAAACGTGTGATCAGCGGAAGGTGTGCTCCGGTGCGGGGAACTCGCCCCCGCGGACCTCCTCGGCGAACCGTCGGGTCGCGTCGGTGAGCGCCCCGGCCAGGTCGGCGTAGCGCTTGACGAACCGCGGTGCCTTGCCGGTGCGCAGGCCCGCCATGTCCTGCCAGACCAGCACCTGGGCATCGGTCTCCGGGCCGGCGCCGATGCCGATGGTCGGGATCGGCACGTCGTGGGTGATGCGCTTGGCCACGTGCCCGGGGACCATCTCCAGTACCACGGCGAACGCACCCGCCTCGGCCACCGCATGCGCGTCGGCGACCACGTCCTCGGCCGTGTCGCCGCGGCCCTGCACCCGGTACCCGCCGAGCACGTGCTCGCGCTGCGGCGTGAAGCCGATGTGCGCCATGACCGGGATGCCGGCGCCGGTGAGCGCGGCGATCTGCGGCGCGCAGCGCCGGCCGCCCTCCAGCTTCACCGCGTGGCAGCCGCCCTCCTTCATGAACCGCACGGCGGTGCGCAGAGCCTGCGCCGGCCCCTCCTCGTACGAGCCGAACGGCAGGTCGCCCACGATTAGCGCCCGCCGGGTGGCCCGGACCACCGCGCGGACCAGCGGTAGCAGCTCGTCGACGGTGACCGGCACCGTGGTTTCGTAACCGAACACGTTGTTCGCGGCCGAATCGCCCACCAGCAGCACCGGGATCCCGGCCTGGTCGAAGATGGCCGCGGTGTACTGGTCGTAGCTGGTGAGCATCGGCCACCGCTCGCCGCGCTCCTTGGCGGCGAACAGGTCGCGGGTACGCACCCGTCTGGTCGCCGGCCCGCCGTAGAGCGAGGGCACCTCGGTGCTGTCAGACATCGTCGTCTCCTCTCGCCTCGAGGCCGCGGTCAGGCGCGGTCCCCGGGTCCAGGAGTCGATGATCCCACCGGCCGGCCGGCAGCCGTCAGGGCTGAGTGGAGGATTTCACAGCCGTCACCGGCGATCGATGGGCACGTATGCCCGCTGGGTCGACCCGATGTAGATCTGCCGCGGTCGCCCGATCTTGTTGGCCGGGTCGGCGATCATCTCCCGCCACTGCGCGATCCAGCCGGGCAGCCGGCCGAGCGCGAACAGCACGGTGAACATCTTGGTCGGGAAGCCCATCGCCTTGTAGATCAGCCCGGTGTAGAAGTCCACGTTCGGGTACAGCCGGCGGGAGACGAAGAAGTCGTCGGCGAGGGCGATCTCCTCCAGCCGCATCGCGATGTCCAGCAGCGGGTCGGGCTTGTCCATCCGGGCCAGCACGTCCTGTGCGGCCTGCTTGATGATCGCGGCCCGCGGGTCATAGTTCTTGTAGACCCGGTGGCCGAAGCCCATCAGCTTGACCCCGCGCTCCTTGTTCTTCACCCGGGCCACGAACGAGTCGACGCTGCCGCCGTCGGCCCAGATCTGCTCCAGCATCTCCAGGACCGCCTGGTTCGCGCCGCCGTGCAACGGCCCGGAGAGCGCGTTGATGCCGGCGGAGATGGAGGAGAACAGGTTCGCCTGCGCCGAGCCGACCAGCCGAACGGTGGACGTGGAGCAGTTCTGCTCGTGGTCGGCGTGCAGCACGAAGAGCATGTCCAGTACCCTCGCCACCACCGGGTCGACCTCGTACTGGGTGGCCGGCACGCCGAAGGTCATCCGCAGGAAGTTCTCCACGTAGCCCAGCGCGTTGTCCGGGTACATGAACGGCTGGCCGATGGACTTCTTGTAGGCGTACGAGGCGATCGTCGGCACCTTCGCCAGCAGCCGGATGGTGGAGATCTCCACCTGCTCCGGGTCGAACGGGTCGAGGCTGTCCTGGTAGAAGGTGGACAGCGCGTTGACCGCGGAGGAGAGCACCGGCATCGGGTGCGCGTCGTAGCGGAAGCCGTCAAAGAACCGCCGCATGTCCTCATGCAGCATGGTGTGCATGCTCACCTGCTCGCGGAACTCGGCCAGCTGCGCCGCGGTCGGCAGCTCGCCGTAGATGAGCAGGTAGCTCACCTCAAGGAAGGACGACTTCTCGGCCAGCTCCTCGATCGGGTAGCCGCGGTAGCGCAGGATGCCGGCGTCGCCGTCGATGTACGTGATCGCCGACGCGCAGGCGGCGGTGTTGACGAAGCCGGGATCGTAGGTGACGTAGCCGGTCTGGCTCAGCAGCTTGCCGATATCGATGCCGGACGCGCCCTCGACTGCGTCGTGCAGCGGCATCGACAGCTGGCCGGCCGGGTGGTCGAGCTTGACATCCGCCATCGCGAACCTCGTTCCGCCGTCTTTCTTCCGTTGCCGAGTTAATATCACCGTAATCCCTCGGCTCGTGGAAGGCCCAAGCCGCGGACCGTGAGTGAGTGATGGATCACGACTCGCGGAAGCGGTTGGTGATCGGCAGGCGACGGTCCCGGCCGAACGCCTTGATGGAGATCTTCGGGCCGGGCGCCGACTGCCGCCGCTTGTACTCGGCGAGGTCGACCATGCGCAGCACCTTGTCCACCACTGCCGGGTCGTGCCCGGCCCGGATCAGCCCCTCCCGGCTGGCGTCGCCGTCGACGTACTCGGCGAGCAGCGGGTCCAGCACCTCGTACTCCGGCAGCGTGTCGGTGTCCAGCTGCCCGGGGCGCAGCTCGGCGCTGGGCGCCTTGCTGATCGTGGACTCCGGGATCGGCGGCTGCTCGCCGCGCTGCCGCGCCGCCGCATTGCGCCACCGCGCCAGCTGCCACACCATCGTCTTGGGCACGTCCTTGAGCGGGTTGAAGCCGCCCACCGAGTCCCCGTACAGAGTGGAGTAGCCGACCGCCAGCTCGCTCTTGTTGCCGGTGGTGAGCACCAGGTGCCCCTCCTGGTTGGACAGTGCCATCAAAATCACCCCGCGCACCCGGGCCTGCAGGTTCTCCACAGCCAATCCGGACAGGGACATGTTGGCCAGGAAGGCGTCCACCATCGGCTGGATCGGCTCGGTCCGGAAGTCCAGGCCGGTGCGGCGGGCCAAATCGGCCGCGTCCCGCTTGGAGTGTTCGGAGGAGTGCTGGCTCGGCATCGACACACCGACCACACTGGATGCGCCCAGGGCGTCCACCGCTATGGCGGCCACGACCGTGGAGTCGATTCCGCCGGAGAGGGCGATCACCACCGACTTGAAGCCGTTCTTCCGGACGTAGTCGCGCAGCCCGAGCACCAGCGCCCGCCACACCTCCTCCTCGGCGCGCAGCCGCGGCGCCACCACACCGGGCGCCGGCGGGCCCGCCGGTGCAGCTCCGGCGTCCGAGACGTGCACCCGGCTGACCGCCATTTCGTGGCTGTCCACTGCCGGCGGCTGGTCCGCACCCGCCGGCAGGTCGACGTCGAGCACCATCAGGAGCTCGACGAACTGCGGCGCGCGGGACAGCACCTGGC
>JADGHA010000176.1 GCA_019689695.1 Micromonosporaceae bacterium
CCCGCGGCCCGGGTGGGTGTGCCGGCCGCGGCCGCGGGCACTCTCCCTTTCGTCACCCCGGTCCCTTCCACACCGGGGTCGTCGGGGCTCCGTCACCGACCGCAATTCCTATGGCCCTCGCCGTAGCGGGCAGTTCCGGAGGTAGCCAGAAAATACATTCCGGCCCCGCGCAAACGTCAAGCCGACACCACCGAAATAGGAATTCTTTAGGCGAAGTTTAAAGAAGACTTATGCCTGCGCGGCAATCTGTCGGGGATCGTCCGAACGGACGATGCGGCCGGTTCGAAGACCGGACCGCCGTCTCACATTTTCCCTGTTCAGAGGCGGCTCAGTGGCTCCGCCGGCGGCGCACCCAGCATGGCCGAACTGGTGCCGGCGCGCAAGCGTCCGAGTCGATGGACTTCGCCTTGACATTCGCCGAGTCTGGACCATACTGGTCTGCGGTCGTGATTGTGTGGGGTGGCAATCCCGGTCGTCATTTCCAGACACGTAGGCACATTCGACAGGGTTCAAACACGGCGGGCCCTGACCGTATATGCGGCCGACCGGTCACGGCGTCCGGGATGGAGGGAGGAGTCGCCGGGTGACACCGGAACAGGCAGACGCGTACGCGGGAGCCGTTGTTCACATCGTCGCCGCGGCGGTGGGGTTCACGTCGTACTTCCTGCTGTGGGCGGCCGTGGTCTGGGGCCTGATGCTGCGCAACGGCTGGGCCGCCACCCGCATGCGGCACTCCACGATCTACGCCATCCACATGACCATCTCGCTGTTCGGCCTCTCGCTCGGTCTGGTCCACGCGGCCGCGCAGCTGGCCGTGCCCAACGGCCCGGTCGACCTGATCGACGAGTTCGTGCCGTTCACCAACGGCAACGACCCGATCGGCGTCGGCATCGCCACCATCGCCACGGAGATCTTCGTCGCCGCGGCGCTCGCCGTGGGCATGCAGAAGAAGCTGGGGTACTCCCGCTTCCGCGCCGTCCACTCCATGGTCTACATCGCCTTCATGATGATCGCCGGGCACGCGCTGATCTCCGGCTCGGACATGGAGTACCCGTACGCCTGGGGCTCGGTGCTGGCCAGCCTGCTGATCGTGATCGTGCTCTGGCTCTCCACCACCACCTGGGCCGCGCGGGCCAGGCGCGCCCGCGCCGACCGAATGGCCGCCCGCCAGCAGAGCATGGAATCGGTGACGATCAACGTGGACCCGGTGCGCTGCGCGCGGTTCGGCTTCTGCGAGCAGGAGGCGCCGACGGTCTTCCAGATCCGCGGCGATGGCCGCCTGTCGTACAAGGCCTCGGTCACCGTCGACGAGCTCAACCCGGTCATCCGCGCCGTCGAGGTGTGCCCGGCCCGGGCCATCGCGCTCGGCAAGATGCCGTCGTCGATGCTCGTGCACAGCCGCGGGCGGCAGGAGGCCCGGCAAGAGCCCCAGGACGACAACTACCCGACCAGCCCAGGGGTCGGCCCGGTCCGGCAGAACGGACGGGTCACGTCCCTGGCCGCACGTCGCCGTCGCAGTAACGGAGGCAATCGATGAGCCGCTACCGCGCCAGCATCGTCTACGACCGCATCCTGATCGTCGGATGCGGCCGGGCCGGCGTGGCCGCAGCCGAGGAGCTGACCCGGCTGGGTTTCCAGGGCGAGATCACGCTGCTCGGCGACGAGACGAACGCGCCGTACGACCGGCCGGCCGTCTCCAAGCGGCTGCTCGACGGGCGGGCCCGACCGTGCGACGTGAAGATGCCGATCGACACCCGGACCGAACGCACCGTGCGGTGGGCACTGGGCCGCCGGGCGGTCCACCTGGACCCGGCGACGCGGACCGTCGGCACCGACACCGGCGAGGCGTTCGAGTTCGACGGCCTGGTCATCGCGTCCGGCGCGCACGCGGCGCCGCCCAGGGACTGGCCGATCGGCGAGCCGGGCATCCACACGCTGTACACGGTGGACGATGCGTGGGGCTTGCGGCAGGACCTGCGCTGGGCGGAGAAGGTGGTGATCGTCGGGGCCGGGCTGACCGGCTGCGAGGCGGCCTGCACCATGCGCAACCTCGCCCGGCAAACCGTGCTGGTCGACTCCAAGCCCCAGGTGCTGACCCGCGCCGTCGGCGAGATGGTGGGCGAAATGATCACCGAGGAGGTGCGGCACGACGGCGTCCAGCTGCGGCTGGGCCGCCGGGTGGCCAGCATCTCCCGGCGCCGCCGGCGCTGGCTGGTGACGCTCAGCGACGGTGAGGAGATCGAGACCGACATCGTGGTGGCCAGCGCCGGCGAGCGACCGGAGACCGGCTTCCTGGCCGGCACCGGCCTGGACCTCTCCGACGGCGTGCTGTGCGACGAGAGCCTGCGGGTGCTGGACACGGACGGCCGCGTGATCGAAGGCGTGGTGGCCGCCGGCACCGTCGCCCGTTGGCCGAACCTGCGCTACAGCACCCGCCCGCAGCGGATCGGCCAGTGGATCGCCGCGCTCGAGCAAGGCCGGGCCGCCGCGCACACGCTGCTCGCCCTGGACGAACCGGTTCCGCCGGTGACCGTGCTGCCACGGTACTGGTCGGAACAGTTCGGGCTGCGCATCCAGGTCGCCGGCGTGATGCCGCCGGACGCGGACATCTCGGTGACGCATTTGCGTCCCGGGCGCCGGGAGAGCATCCGTGCGGGCGCGCTGGTCAGCTACTACCAGAACGGCCGCGTGGTCGGGCTGGTCGGGGTCAACGCGATGGCGCCGTTCAACTCCCTCACCCGGGCCCTGCTGGTCAACCCGGACCTCGTCGAGCCCGCGGTGCCCACCCCGGCACCGATGCCGATGCCGGCGTCCGCGCCGGTCGCCCAGCGCCGGCGGCTGTACGCGGTCGCCTGACCGGCGCGCTGCCTCCGGTCCCTGACCCCAGCGCCGGCTGTACGCGAAGGGCTGACGGCGCGCTGGCTCCGGTCCCTGTCCCCAGGGGCCGGCCATTCGGGTGGCGCCGCCGGCATTCGGGTGGCGCCGTCGGCGGACAGGCGACCGATGGGCGACCGGGGTTCCGGTCGCCCATCGCTCTGCTGACTGGTCTGTGTTGTTGGTGTTGGCTGTGCGTTCAGTAGCTGTAGCCGCCGCCGGAGTCACTCGAACCGGCCGCGCTGTCGTCACTGGTCTCATCCGCGGGCGGAGCGACCGGCTTCGGCGTGAACGTCGGCAGGCAGGTGGTGTTCTTCTTGCCGTTCGGGCCGATGACGAACCAGGTGCCGCCCACGAACTGCCCCTTCCATGCGCCGGGCTTCTTGTCCCCGATGTACGTGTACACCGGCCAGCCGCCGATGGTGATCTGCTTCGTCCCGTCCTCGCGGGTGACCGTGCCGACCAGATCCGCCGGGACGCCGTCGATGGACGGGGTGCCGTCGGTGAGCGCCGGCGGCCAGATCTTCGCGCATGTGCCGTTGCAGTTGGACTTCGACGGGTCCTTGCTGTCCTTCGTGAACAGGTACAGCGTGTAGCCGTCCTGGTTGACCACCACCTTGCCCATCCGCTTGATGGTGCTGGCCTTCAACTTGGTGGTGAGGTTCACCGCGGTGGTGTCACCGGCGTCCTCCGCCGCCGGGGCCCCGGTCGGTCCGGGCGTGCCCGTGGCGTTGGCGAGCTGTGGTGCGGCCGTCGACCCGCTGGAGGCCTCGCCGTCCCCGTAGCCGGACGGGGCGCATGCCGCCACTGCCAGCGCGGCCGAGGCGATAACCCCGCAGGCGGCCGTGATCGTTCGCTTGTCCGGTACCACTCGTCGTCCTCCCTGCTGATCGCGTCGGAGCGCGTCGATGTGGAGTACGTACGGCCAGCACGGACAGATCAGGGCCGGCGCGCGATCGACTCAGGACAATGTCACAGCATCCCGCGCGCCGGGCTTGAACCGGACGCCCGGCCGGTGCGTGTGCGACCCGGCCGCCTACACGTTCACCGAGACGAGCACGGTCGGCACACCGGCGGTCGAGACGGACTGCACCTCGAAGCGCTCGATGCGCTTGCGCGGGACCGATGTGGACGCCTGCAGGAACACCGGGTCGGGGTGCTTGGCCGTGCCGTACCCGTCCGGCGGCACCGTCCAGGTGGAGACCACTTCGGACACGTCCGGGCCGACCGCGACCAGCTGGCAGGCCAGCGGCCCGCGCACGTTGGACAGCTCGATGGAGATTGCCGTCCCCCAGTCCGCCGCGCTGAGCCCGAGCTTGGCGTTCACCCCGGTGGTCCGGTCCGTGGCGTCGAAGATCTCGTCCGGCGGCGGGCCTTCCTGGCCCCCGATCCCGGGCGCGGTGCTGCTCGTCGCCGTGGCCGGCGGCGGCTCGGCGACCTGTGCGGACTGGTTCCAGCGCGAGCCGGCGAACAGGGCCAGCCCGACCGCGAGCACCATCACCACCGTGCCGGCGGCGACCGCGAGCAGCCGGCGGGCCTGCGCCCGGCTGCGGTCGAACGCCACCACGTTGACCATCTCCTCGAGCATCCGCCCGTCCCGTTGGGACTCTTCGGCGCCGAGGAAGCTCTCCCGGTCCACTTCGGCCAGCATCGCCGTCACCGGCAGGAACGACTCCAGCTCGGCCGCGCACGAGCCGCACTCCGCCAGGTGGTCCTCGAACAACGCCGCTTCGCGGGCGTCCAGCACGCCCAGGGCGTACGCGGCGACGTCCCAGTGCGGCGCGTTGGATGTTCTCATCCGGTCACCCCCCGTTGCTCCAACGCGGCCCGCAGTGCCCGCAACGCGTAGTAGACCCTTGACTTCGCGGTGCCCAGCGGCAGGCCGAGCGCCTCGGCCGCCTCGGGCACCGTCCGCCCCCGGAAGTACGTCTCCACAAGGATCTCGCGGTGGGCATGGCTCAACGTCCGGAGCGCATCGGTAATTGTCATCATCTGGAGCACCCGGTCGGACTCGTCCGCGCTCGGGAATGTCTCCAGCTCCCGGTCGTAGATCTCTGCCGGCCGGGCACTGTCGCTGCGATAGTCGTCGATGGCGATGCGCCGGGCCACGGTCACCAGCCACGGCCGCAGCGACGCCTGCCCCTGGGCGCCCAGCTTGTGCGCGTTGCGCCACGCGCGCAGCAGGGTCTCCTGCACGATGTCCTCGGCCCGTTGCCGGTCGCCGCCGGTCAATCGCAGGACGAACATCAGCAGGGGCCCGGCATGCTGCTCGTACAGCAGCCGGAGCAAGGCGTCCTCGTGACTTCTCGCGGTGGACCCGGCTTCCTGTCGTTCTGCTGTGGGGCGTGGCGTCACCGGGCCATCATGACGTTTCGACGGCGCGCCGTCGAGGACCCGCCATCGATCTTCCCTACGGACGAGGGTGGCAACCTGCGAACCAGCAGCCAGCGCCTGCATAGCTCAACAACCAGCCGTCCGGTCGGGACACCACGCCATGACGGGACCCTCCTCGTGCTCTCTGTACCCGGTCGGAAGCCCCGGGTACAGACAAGTACGGAGCGCAGACGAGCGCGGATTAACCTCGGGGAGTCATTTCTCGCACCACCCGACACGGATGAGATGGGAACCAATCCGATGCCAGACCCAGCTCGAAGCACGCTTGTCGAGCAGCTCGGCCTCGAACCGCACCCCGAGGGCGGCTGGTACCGGGAAACCTGGCGCAGCGGCATCACCGTGGAGCCGGCCGGCTACCCGGGTCCGAGGTCGGTGGCGACCGCGATCTACTACCTGCTGCACCCCGACGAGGAGTCACGCTGGCACGTCGTACGCTCGGACGAGCTGTGGCTGTGGCACAACGGCGGCCCGCTGACGCTGCGGCTGGCTGGACGTGGCCCGGACCCCGCGGCGGACTCGGTCGAGCGGACGCTCGGGCCGGACGTGGCGTCCGGACAGCAGCCACAGCTGCTGGTCCCGGGCGGAGTGTGGCAGGCGGCGGTCCCGGCGGCCGACCAGCCGGTCCTGGTCAGCTGCGTCGTGGCACCCGGTTTCGACATGGCCGACTTCCGCCTCGGGAGCGGGGACGGCTGGTCCGCGGGCATGCTCTAGCGTGGCCTGGTGACCCGTCACCAGGCGCTGCTCCCGCCCGCCGGGATCGACCAGCTCCGCGAGGCGTTGACCGCGGCCGGCTACACCTCCGCTGGCATCGTGGCGCGCATCGGCGCACCGGCGCGCGCCGCCGCGGCCCGCGGCGCGGGCGGGGCGGCGCTGCGCGCCGCCTCCGGCGGCGACCCGCTGGGCACGCTGATCCGGCTCTTCATCTGTGGGCAGACCGAGCCCGAGGAGGCGGTCGCCGCCGCGCTCGCCCCGCTACCGGTGGCCGACGCGCTCGCCGCCGGGTTGGTCGAGCCCCATCTGGGCGGCCTGCGCCAGGCGGTCGACCTCGAGGCGTACGGCGAGGACTGGTGGGTGGTCTCCGACGTGACCGCGGCGGCCCGGCCCGGCCAGCCACTGCGGCCCGACCACGTCCTCGGCGTCGGCGGCGCCTCCACGACGCTGGCCGGCGCGACCATCCGCCGGCCGGTCAGCTCCGCGCTGGATCTGGGCACCGGCTGCGGCGTCCAGGCGCTGCACCTGTCCACCCATGCCGCCCGGGTGACCGCGACCGACGTGAGTCCCCGGGCACTGCGCTTCGCCGCCACCACGGCCGCGCTCAGCGGCCAGCGCTGGGAGCTCGTCGCCGGCGACCTGGCGCGGCCGGTCGCCGGCCGGCGGTTCGACCTGGTGGTGAGCAACCCGCCGTTCGTGGTCGGCGAGGGACCGGTCCGGTACGCGTACCGGGACTCCGGCCGCGCCGGCGACGCGGTCGCCGCGGAGCTCGCCGCGGCGGCGCCGGACCTGCTCACCGAGGGCGGCGTCATGCAGTACCTGGCGAACTGGGCGCACGTCACCGGCGAGGACTGGGGTGACCGGGTCGCCGGCTGGGTCGCCGGGACCGGGCTGGACGCCTGGGTCATCCAGCGCGAGGTGGCCGACCCGGTCACGTACGTGAACATGTGGCTGTCCGACGCGAACGAGCCCGGCGAACGGGCGGCGGCCTGGCTGGACTGGTTCGACGCCAACAAGATCGAGGCGGTGGGCTTCGGGCTGGTGACACTGCGCAGGTCCGGGCATGACGACCCGGTGGTCCGCATCGAGGACCTGCGGCAGCACGTCCAGCCCTCGCTCGGCGAGCAGGTCGCGGCCTGGTTCGACCGGCAGGACTGGCTGCGCCGGGTGGATCGGGAGCAGATGCTGGCGGCCCGGTACCGGGCGGCCGACGGGCTGCGGCTGCAGCAGGAGGCGACCCGCAGCCCGGAGGGGTGGGTGGTGGACCGGCAGGTGCTCGCCATGCCGGACGGCCTGCGCTGGGTGGAGGAGGTCGACCAGCTGACGCTGGCCCTGGTCGGCGGGTGCGACGGCCGGGTGCGGCTGCGCGAGCAGCTCGCCGTGCTCGCCGCCGCGCACGGCGTGCCGGAAGCGGAGCTGGCCGAGGCGGCCATCCCGGTCGTCGCGCACCTGGTCGAGCGCGGGATCCTGGTGCCGTGCGAGCGGTAGTCCAGACAGTCAGCCGGGCCAGCGTGACGGTCGGCGGCGAGACCGTCGGCGCGATCGAAGACGGGCTGCTGGTCCTGCTGGGGGTCACCCACAGCGACACCGAGCAGACCGCGGACACCATGGCGCGGAAGGTGTACGAGCTGCGCATCCTGGACGGCGAGCGATCCGCCGCCGAGATCGGCGCGCCGGTGCTCGTGGTCAGCCAGTTCACGCTGTACGGCGACGCCCGCAAGGGCCGCCGGCCGACCTGGGCCGCGGCCGCCCCCGCCGAGGTGGCCGAGCCGCTGGTCACCCGCTTCGCGGAGGCGCTGCGCGGGCGCGGAGCCAAGGTGGCCACCGGCCGGTTCCGGGCGCACATGCTGGTGGAGAGCGTGAACGTGGGCCCGCGTACGGTCCTGCTCGAGGTGTGACGAGCGACAC
>JADGHA010000177.1 GCA_019689695.1 Micromonosporaceae bacterium
GCTGGACCGGCCGCAGGTGTTCGCCGAGGCGAGCTCGTACCAGATCCGTGACGAGCTGCAGGCGCTGGTCGAGCGGGACCTGCTCGGACCGTGGGGCGGCGACCATGAGCAGTTCCCGCCTGGGGCGATGGGGCCGCGCGAGCGCTACCTGGTCGGCATGCTCGGCCCGAAGCAGGGGCTCAGGCCGGCCAAGGCGGAGCCGGACGACGTACCGGACCTGGAGGCCAGCGTCCAGGGGGACGCCTCCGAGCCGGAGCTGCCGGAGGTCCTCACTCCGCAGAGCCTGGGCAAGATGTGGCCGTCCTCGATGGGGCTCTCCTTCGCCGTGCCGGCGGAGGTCGACCTGCTCGCGGTGACCGCGACCTGGGGGAGCTACACCAGGCAGGAGTCGCGGGACGAGGACGCGAACAAGCGCACCGTCTGGGTGCGTGAGCCGGTGTCGGTCGAGCGGGAGGTCCGGCTGGACGGCGAGCGGTCGTACCGTCTCCCGCTGGCGGCCACCGACCCGGGCGGCCCCGGCGTGTTCCTCTCGGTGGACGTGCGGTCGCATCCCGGCCGGCGGGTGGTTCAGCTCGCGCTGGTCAACGCGCGGCAGGAGCCGGAGACCAACAAGGACACCGCCTGGCTGTTCCAGTGTGGGCTGTCCGTCACCGCCGCGGACGGCGAGTCGGCGGTGTTCCTGCCCATCGACGACCCGCTGGATGACGTGCGCGCGGTCGACGGCGAGCGGGAGGAGGCGCACCTGCGCCTGCTCTACCGCAAGCAACGCCGCTACGCCAACGGCCACAACGTCGCAGTGCACCCGAGCGTGCGCGACGGCGAGCGCAACGCGCACCGGCTCGCCACCGTCTGGCTGCCCACCTACGACGTACCCGCGACCGTCGCGCCGGTCGGCCCGGGGACGCCGCTGGCCGAGGTCGAGCTGTCCATGGACGCGCTGGCCACGGCGGACGTCGACCGGCTGCGGTCCGGGCTCGCGCCGCTCGCCGACGGCTACGCGGCCTGGCTGGACGACCGGGCCGCCGAGGTCCCGGCACTGCCGGAGTCGCTGCGGCCGGCGGCCGAGTGGGCCATCGCCACCGCCCGTGGCGCGGCGCGCCGGATCCGGGCCGGGATCGACCTGCTCACCACGCCGACGCTGCCCGGCCACGCCGAGGCGCTGGCGGCCTTCCGGTTCGCCAACAAGGCGATGGCGCTGCAGCGCAGGCACACCGAGATCGCCCGGGAGCGGGAGCAGCACGGCCTGTCATACACCGAAGCCAAGTCCAAGGTAGACGGGCGGGGCCCGGCGATGGCCTCCTGGCGGCCGTTCCAGCTCGCCTTCGTCCTGCTGAACCTGCCGTCGCTGACCGACCCGGCGCACCCGGAGCGGGCGGCCGGCCGGACCGGCACCGTGGACCTGCTGTTCTTCCCGACCGGTGGTGGCAAGACCGAGGCATACCTGGGCCTGACCGCCTTCACCTTCGCCATCCGCCGGCTGCAGGGCACGGTCGGCACCGGGGCGGACGCGCGCAGCGGTGCCGGGGGAGTCGCCGTGCTGATGCGGTACACCCTGCGGCTGCTCACCGCCCAGCAGTTCCAGCGGGCCGCGGCGCTGGTCTGCGCGGCGGAACAGCTGCGCCGCGGCGACGAGCAGACATGGGGCGGGCAGCCGTTCCGGATCGGGCTGTGGGTCGGCGGCGGGGTCTCCCCGAACTGGTACGAGGATGCGGAGGAGCAGATCGCCGAGGCACGCGAGGCGGGTGACGGCAAGCGCACCAACGTGCTGCAGACCCTGGCCTGCCCGTGGTGCGGTACCGCCCTGCGGCCGCACCACGACCTGAGGCCGAAGCCCGACCTGCGTCGGGTGCTGCTGTTCTGCCCGAACGGCGAGGGCCCGGACGCCTGCCCGTTCAGCGAGAACCTGAGCAGCGAAGGGCTGCCGATCCTCACCATCGACGAGGAGATCTACCGGTACGCGCCCAGCCTGGTTGTGGCCACAGTGGACAAGCTGGCCCAGCTGCCGTGGCGCGGCTACGCGGGGATCCTCTTCGGACGGGTCCGCGAGTGGTGCGACCGGCACGGGTACCGCCACGACGACCTGGACGTCAGGACCGGCTGCGGTGCCCGGCACAACAAGAAGGGCGACCTGCCGCAGGTGGTCAGTCAGCCGGTGGTCCGGCTGCGGCCACCGGACCTGATCGTCCAGGACGAGCTGCACCTCATCTCCGGCGCCCTCGGCACCACGGTCGGGCTCTTCGAGGCCGCCGTGGAAGAGCTGTGCACCTGGCGCACGCCGGCCGGGACCATGACCGGGCCGAAGATCGTCGCGTCCACCGCGACCACCAAACGCGCCCGCGAGCAGGTGCTCGGGGTCTTCGGCCGGGAGCTGGCCGTCTTCCCGCCGCCCGTGCTGGACATCGAGGACACCTTCTTCAGCCGGCAGGTGCCGGTCACCAAGGATCACCCCGGCCGGCGCTACCTCGGCATCTGCGCCCACGGCGTCCGCCTCAAGTCTGCCGAGATCCGGCTCGCCGAGATCCTGCTGCTGGCCGGGCAGACCATGTTCGACCGGTACGGCGAGCCGGCCGACCCCTACCTGACACTGGTCGGCTACTTCAGCTCCACCCGCGAGCTGGCGGGCATGCGGCGGACCCTCGACGACCAGGTGACCAGCCGGGTGCGCAGCCACGGCCGGCGCAGGGGCCTGTCCGACCGGCTCGTCACCGCCGCGGACATGCTCGCGATCCAGGAGCTGACCTCGCGGATCTCCTCAGCGGACATCAGCCAGGTGCTCAACCGGCTGGACATCGGGTTCGACCAGGAGGTCGACACAACGGCCCGGCGGCGGGCCATCGCCGACGACATCCGGCAACGGCGCGGGAAACCGCCCTTCCACCCGCTGGCCACGCGCAGGTACGGGCGCGGGGACCGGGCACCCGTCGACGTCGTGCTCGCCACCTCGATGCTCCAGGTCGGCGTGGACGTGGCCCGGTTCGGCCTGATGGTGGTCGTCGGCCAGCCGAAGAACACCGCCGAGTACATCCAGGCCTCGTCCCGGATCGGCCGGGACCCCACGCGGCCCGGACTGGTGCTCACCCTCTACAACTGGACCCGCCCGCGCGACCTCGCGCACTACGAGGACTTCGAGTACTACCACGCGACCTTCTACCGCCAGGTGGAGGCCCTGTCGGTCACCCCGTACACCCGACGCTCGCTGGACCGGGGGACGACCGCGACATTCGTCGCGGCGGTGCGCAACGCGGAGGAGGCGTACTCGCGCAACGTGGACGCCCACGACGTACCGCTGGACGGTGCGCCGGTGACCCGGATCGTGGAACGCTTCCTGGCCCGCGCGGAAACCGTGGCCGGCGACCGTGGCCGGACGTATCTCGAAGAGCGGATCAAGAGGTTTAAGGACGTGTGGAACCAGGCCAAGGGCGGCTCCACCCGGCTCGGCTACCAGGACGGGACGTTCCGGCAGCAGCAGCTGGTCGGCCTGCTGCGGCCCGCCACCGGCGGCCGGTGGACCGACCAGACCGTCGGGATGTCGATGCGGGAAACTGAGAACGAGATCAACCTCGTGCTGCCCGGCGGCGGGGAGATCTTCGCCCCGCAGTACGACGCCCCTGCCTGGTCGTTCGCGGCGGCGGAGACCGGCACGCCGGACGAGGACGACCTGCCCGACGGCGACGAGCTGGGCGACTCCACGTTGGACAGGAAGGTGGGGGATGTCCGCTAGGTACCGCCGGCGGGTCGGCGCGGTGCGGCCCAGCCACATCATGTACACCACGGGTGTGGGCTCGCTGGTCGACCTGCCGAACTTCTCCGTGCTGGTCCGCGGGCTCGACGACTGGAGCTACCAGGGTATCCCCGAGTGGGAGCCGATTGCCGAGCCGCGGCTGCTCGCCGCGGTGCGGTCGTTGCTCCACCCGGCCAACGTGAAGGAGCTACGACCGGCGCCGTGGCTGGAGGGTCTGGACCGTGACCCGGGCGGGCCGGCGTCCCGGGTCGGCATGCCGGTCGTGCCGTTCCCGTCGTGGTTGCGCTGCACGGTCTGCGGCGAACTCGCCCCCATCGACTCGAGAGTCTTTGGCTTCGAGAACGACAACCCTCGCCGGCCGCACGACGCCCGGTTCTTCCATGACAGCTGCCCGCGTAAACGGACCGGTCGCAAGCCGCTCGCCGTCGCGGCCCGGTTCGTGCTCGCCTGCGCTAAGGGGCACCTGGACGACTTCCCGTACGCCGCCTTCGTCCACAAGGGAGCCGAGTGCGGCAAGGCGAGCCACCCGAAGCTGCGGATGGACGACCGCGGCGGGAACCTGGGCGCGAACGTGGAGATCCGGTGTGTGGCCTGTGGCGCCCGCCGCAACATGCGCGAGGTCTTCGGCCGCTGGGGCGCCGCGAAGCTGCCGCGCTGCCGGGGCCGCCATCCGCACCTCAACACCTACGAAGGCACGTGTGACCGCGAGCTGAAGGTGCTCGTCGTCGGAGCCTCCAACCAGTGGTTCGCGCAGACCCTCTCCGCACTCGCCGTGCCCCGCACCGACGCCAGCGAACTGCAGGCCAGGGTCGAGCAGTACTGGGATCGCCTGGCGCAGATCGGCGGCCGGGACGTGCTGCTGTTCGCCCGCAACAACCTCGCCTGGATGCAGGACTTCGCGAAGTGGACCGACGACGAGCTCTGGGCCGCCATCGAACGCCACCGGGCCAGCGGCGAGCATGCCGAGCCGACCGCCGGGACCAGGGGCAACCCCGACCTGCGGACCGCGGAATGGGAAATCTTTTCCTCCCCGCGCCTGCCCGAGGTGACCGACGACTTCGCGCTGCGGCGCGACCCGGACGGCGTGCCGGCCGAGCTCAAGGACTACTTCGCCGACGTCATCCAGGCCGAGCGGCTGCGGGAGGTGCGCGCCTCGGTCGGGTTCACCCGGCTGGACGCTCCGGACCTGGAGGACCCCTCCCTCGTCACCCGCGCCCCGCTCTCCCGGGACCTGCCGACCTGGGTGCCGGCGAGCGAGGTGCGTGGCGAGGGGATCTTCCTGCGGCTGCCCGAGCAGCTGCTCGCCGACTGGGAACGGCGGGTCGAAAAGTCCGAGGTCCTCGCCGAACACCGTGAGGCGTACGCCAGGTTCCGCCGCAACCGGTACTCCGACCGGATCTCCGGCCCCTTCGATCCCATGCGCCACTGGCCCGGCGCCCGGTACATCGCCCTGCACACCTTGTCCCACCTGCTGATCCGGACGATCGCGCTGGAGTGCGGGTACAACTCGGCGAGCCTGTCCGAGCGGATCTACTCCGGCACCGGGGACGACCCGCGAGCCGGCATCCTCATCTACACGGCGGTGCCGGATGCCGAAGGCACACTGGGCGGACTCGTGTCGCTGGCCGAGCCGGACCAGCTGGTCCGCCTGACCCGGCGGGCGCTCAACGAGGCGCGGCACTGCTCCTCCGACCCGCTGTGCGCCGAACGCCTTCCCCAGGACCCCGCCGACTTCCTGCACGGCGCCGCCTGCCACATCTGCCTGTTCGTCTCGGAGACGACCTGCGAGCGCGGCAACCGTTTCCTCGACCGGCGATTCGTGGTCCCCATCGACGACCCCGCCCTCGCCCTCTACCAGGACGTGCCATGAGCGCCGGGCAGACCGCGACCCCGACCGGCCGGGCCGCCTTCGAGTCGGCGGCCGAGCAGGCCGTGATGCGGATCGGCGCCGCGCACCTGCGCACACTCGCCGACCGGATCGCAGCCGCCGCACCGGAGCAGGAAATCCGACACGCCGTCGCCGTGCCCGGGTTCGCCGAGGCCGCCGACACCCTGCTCGCCGCCCAGCGGGCAAACGGGGTCCCCGATGTGGAGGCCGCCGCGTACCTGCGCGGCCTCGCGGCGGGGCACGCCCAGCAGGCGGCGGCACTTCGCGTCGAGTCGGTCTGGAGCGGACCCAGCACACACCAGGTGCCCGTCCGGGCGACCGCCCAGGTGCTCGTCGAGCTCGTCGCCGAGGCGAGCCGGGAACTGCTGCTGATGACCTACTCCGCAAAGCCGTACCAACCGCTGCTGGACGCCCTCGCCGCCGCCGTGGCGCGGCGGGTCGCGGTCGCGGTGGTGGTGGAAACCCTGGCCGGCGCCGGCAGCGCGCTGGCCGGCGCCGAACCAGCGGCGGCCTTCGCCAGCGTGCCCGGGATCGAGCTGTGGCACTGGCCGCCGGCGGAACGCGCCGAAGAGGGCGCAAAAATGCATGCCAAGATCGCGGTAGCGGACCGACGCGCCTTGCTCGTCTCGAGCGCGAACCTGACCCAGTCCGGCGTGGCGAAGAACATCGAGGCAGGACTGCTGGTCCGCGGCGGCACCGCGCCTCAGCGCGCGGCCGAGCACATCGACGAGCTCAAGGCGAAGCAGGTACTCGTCCGCCTGCGACCGGGAGCTTGAGGAGACGGACGTGACCGAGGCAGAGAAGTCGGCACCGGAGGAGGCGACCGTCGGCGCGAGCGACATCGCCCGACTGGCCAACGTGGGCCGCGCGGCAGTCAGCAACTGGCGCCGCCGGTTCCCCGACTTCCCAGCCCCGGTCGGAGGCAGCGCAGCGAGTCCACTGTACTCACTCGCCGAAGTGGAGGCCTGGCTGTCCCAGCACGGCCGCGACTACCAGCTCTCGCCCGGCGACCGCGTGTGGCAGGTCGTCCGCGGCACCGTCGACGACCTCCGGTTGGGCGAGCTCGTCGGCTACCTCGGCGCCTTCCTCGTCTTCCTGCAGCGGGAACCCGGGCGGTGGCAGCGGCTGGCCCGCCGGCCCGACGACGCCATCGCGGAAAAGCTGCCGGCCGCCATCGCAGCCGCCGTACCCGAACTGCCCGACCGCCTCACCGAACCACCCGACCCCGGATGGCTCCCGGTCGTCCGGCTCGTCGCCGAGGCCGCCGACAGCACGGGACACAGCGAGCTCTTCGACTTCCTCTGCGACCGCTGGCGCGAGCTGCACGCCCGCCGGCTGACAGTGACCTCGCTCCAGGTCGCGCAGCTGATGGTCGATCTGGCCGAGGTCGCCAAGCAGACCGTCTTCGACCCCGCCTGCGGAACAGGCACCCTCCTGCTCATCGCGCACCAGGCGGGCGCCGCCGCACTGTGGGGCCAGGAGATCAACACGGCCAGCGTGCGAATATGCGCCGCCCGCCTGCTGCTGCACGACAGAAGCATGCGGGTCGCCGCCGGAGACTCCCTACGCGAGGACGCCTTCGCCGGCGAGCTCGCCGACGCCGTCCTGTGCGACCCGCCATTCAGCGAACGATCCTGGGGCTACGACGAACTCGCCGGCGACCCACGCTGGGAATACGGCCTGCCGCCAAAAAGCGAGTCCGAACTCGCCTGGCTACAGCACTGTCTGGCCCACGTCCGCCCGGCGGGACCGGTCCTGATCACCATGCCACCGGCCGCCGCGAGCCGCCGGGCCGGCCGACGGATCCGGGGAAACCTGCTGCGCTCAGGGGCCCTGCAAGCGGTGATCAGCCTGCCCGGTCCGGCGCCCGGCTCGCCAACCGGCCCGGACCTGTGGGTGCTGCGGCGGCCGCCCGGGGGAGAGCCGCCCCCCTCGCACCTGCTCGTCGTGGACGCTTCGGCAGACCCGTCGGTCGCGCGGCAGGCATGGCAGGCATTCCGCCGCGACCCGCAGGCCGACCTGCCGGACCGGGCCCGGGCAGTGCCCATCATCGACCTGCTCGATGAGGAGATCGACGTCAGCCCGGCCCGCCACGCCAGCCAGATCCCGGCCGGCCGGACCGCCGGCTTCCAGCCGGCCAGGCAGCGCCTGCTGGCTGCCGCGGCCCGGCTCGCCCAGGCCCCACCCGAGCTGGCCACCCCCGCGCAGCCGCGGCAGCTGCCCATGACCACAGTGGACG
>JADGHA010000178.1 GCA_019689695.1 Micromonosporaceae bacterium
TGCGAAGGCGGGTGGGGGGATTACCGAGGAGGCGATGAAGAAGGCCGCCGTGGCCTGGGTCTCGGTGTCCGGCCAGCCGGCGCTGGCCCTCTGGTGCCTGCCGCTGGCCGGCTCGCTCTACGTGGTCACCGGCCCGGGCGAGCAGTCAGCCCCCGGCCTGGCGACCGCCACCGAGGCGACCGTCACCCTGCGCGGCGACCACGGCGGGCGGATCGTGACCTGGCCGGCGACGGCGAGCCGGGTCGAGCCGGGCACCGAGGAGTGGGAAACGGTGGCCCCCCAGCTGGCGGCGAAGCGGCTCAACGCGCCCGGCACGGCGGAGGAGCTGGCCGCCCGATGGGCGTCCGAGTGCGTGGTCACCCGGCTCACCCCGGCCGGCCCGCCGACCGAGGCCGGCGCCAGCCTGCCGGACGGGTCGCTGGCCGCCGCACCGCGCCCGTCACCGGCGGCACGCCGTACGCCGAAGCCCTTCCGGCTGCACCGGATCCGCCCCCGGCAATAGGCTGGGAAGGTGAGCACGGCGACCAGGGTGTATGTCGCCCGGCTCGCCGGCTTGGCGGTGTTCGATCCGAACGGCGACCAGGTCGGCCGGGTGCGGGACGCGGTGGCGCGCCTGCCGATCGACACCGGGCTGCCGCGGGTGATCGGCTTGGTCGCGGAGATGCCGATGCGGCGCCGCATCTTCCTGCCGATCGGCCGGGTGACCAGCATGGATGCCAGCTCGGTCGTGCTCGGCACCGGCACCCTCAACCTGCGCCGCTTCGAGAAGCGCCCGGCCGAGCTGCTGGTGCTGGAGGAGCTGATCGACCGGCGCGTGACCATCAAGGAGACCGGCGCCGCCGCCAGCGTGGTGGACGTGGCGATGGAGGCCAACCGCCCCGGGGAGTGGTCGCTGACCCGGGTCGCGGTCCGGGAGTACCAGGGCCGCCAGCGGGCGCAGCGCTACCTGCCACGCCGGGCCACGCGGGCCCACCTGCGGGAGCTGGACTGGGACGACGTGACCGGCCTGGTGGGCCGCCCCCAGGCGCAGGGCACCGCCGCGCTGCTCGCCCTGCTGGAGCGGATGCGCCCGGCCGACCTGGCCAATGCGCTGCAGGACATGGCGCCGACCCGGCGCAACGAGGTGGCCGCCGCGCTCGACGACGAGCGCCTGGCCGACGTGCTGCAGGAGCTGCCCGAGGACGACCAGGTCGAGATCCTCGCCGTGCTGGAGTCGCAGCGGGCCGCCCGGGTGCTGGAGGAGATGGAGCCGGACGACGCCGCCGACCTGCTCGCCGAGCTGACCCTGGCCGAGCGGGAGGCGCTGCTGGGCCTGATGGAGCCGGAGGAGGCGCAACCGGTCCGGCAGCTGATGCGCTACCAGCCGGGCACGGCCGGTGCGTTGATGACCTCCGAGCCGGTGATCCTCACCCCGGACACCACGATCGCTGAGGCGCTGGCCCGCATCCGCGAACCCCAGCTGTCGCCCGCGGTGGCCGCGCAGGTGTTCGTGACCCGGCCGCCGATGGCCACGCCGACCGGGCGGTACATCGGCGTGGCGCATTTCCAGCGGCTGCTGCGCGAGCCGCCGTCGGAGATCATCGGCGGGGTGGCCACCACCGACCTGGACCCGCTCGCCCCGGAGACACCGCTGCCCGAGGTCATCCGGCGGATGGCGACGTACGACCTGGTCGCCATGCCGGTGGTGGACAGCAACGGCCGGCTGGTCGGGGCGGTCACCGTGGACGACGTGCTGGACCACTCGCTGCCGCCGGACTGGCGCGACCGGGACGCGGAGCCGCCGCCGGGCGCCGGGCGGGGGCCAGCGCGCACGCCGGCGCGCACCGGCGAGACGGGTGCTCCGCGGGTGCGCACCGGAGGTGCCGGTGGTTGAGCGGCGGACCGGACGGCTGGACCAACCGCGTGAACCCCGGCGGCTGACGCTACCCAGGTTCGACCCAGAGGCGTTCGGCCGGTGGTCGGAGGGCTTCGCCCGGTTCATGGGCACGCCGAGATTCATCGTCTACATGACGGTGGTGATCCTGTTCTGGATCGGCTGGAACACGCTCGCACCCCGGGGCTGGCGCTTCGACCCGTACACCTTCACGTTCCTGACCCTGGTGCTGTCCTTGCAGGCCTCCTACGCCGCGCCGCTGATCCTGCTCGCGCAGAACCGGCAGACCGACCGGGACCGGCTGACCATGGAGGAGGACCGGCGGCGGGCGGCGATGCAGAAGGCGGACACCGAGTACCTGTCCCGGGAGATCGCGGCGCTGCGCATCGCGCTCGGCGAGGTCGCCACCCGGGACTTCCTGCGTTCGGAGCTGGCCCGGCTGGCCGAGGATCTGGCGGAAGCGGGCGGTAGCGCCGGGCGGGATGCGAAGGCGGGTAGGGAGCGGGCCGGCCGCGCAGCGGCGGCGCGCAGTGCCGACGGGCGCAAGGACGCCGCGCGGCGGCGGCACAAGGCCGAGCGCCGGGCGGCGAGGGCGGCCGCCCGCCGGGCGGAGGACACACCCGACGAGCCCGACGACGACAGCGGCAGTGACGCACCGTACTCGGGATGACAACCCGGGCCGACGTAGCATTGTGTACATGTCAGCCCCCACCGGAACGATCGAGGCCGCGGTCAACGCCGCGCTCGCCACGGTCAACGACCCGGAGATCCGCCGCCCGATAACCGAGCTGGGCATGGTGCGCGCCGCCGAGGTCGGCCCGGATGGCGTAGTCCACGTCAAGCTGCTGCTCACCGTTGCCGGCTGCCCGCTGCGGGACAAGCTGCGCTCGGACATCACGCAGGCGGTCGGCCGGGTCCCCGGGGTGGCCGGTGTCGAGATCGAGTTCGGCGTGATGAGCCCCGAGCAGCGCCGCGAGCTGCAGGCGTCGCTACGGGGCCGGCACGGCGCGGGCGCCGAGCCGGTGATCCCGTTCGCCCAGCCCGGTTCCCGCACCAGGGTCTACGCGGTGGCCAGCGGCAAGGGCGGCGTCGGCAAGTCCAGCGTCACGGTGAACCTGGCTGCCGCGCTGGCCGCGCGCGGGCTCTCCGTCGGGGTGGTCGACGCCGACATCTACGGGCACTCGGTGCCCCGCATGCTCGGCGCCGACGGCAGGCCGACCCAGGTGGAAGACATGATCATGCCGCCACAGGCGCACGGCGTGAAGGTGATCTCCATCGGCATGTTCACCGCCGGGAACGCCGCCGTGGTCTGGCGCGGGCCGATGCTGCACCGCGCGTTGCAGCAGTTCCTCGCCGACGTCTACTGGGGCGACCTGGACGTGCTGCTGCTCGACCTGCCGCCGGGCACCGGTGACGTGGCGATCTCCCTGGCACAGCTGCTGCCCAACGCGGAGATCCTGGTGGTCACCACGCCGCAGGTGGCCGCCGCGGAGGTGGCCGAGCGGGCCGGCGGGATCGCCCTGCAGACGCACCAGCGGCTGGTCGGGGTGGTGGAGAACATGTCCTGGCTCGAGCTGCCGGACGGATCCCGGATGGAGGTCTTCGGCAGCGGCGGCGGCGCCATGGTGGCCGAGTCGCTGACCCGGCTCGTCGGCGCGCAGGTGCCGCTGCTGGGGCAGATCCCGCTGGACACCCGGGTCCGCGAGGCGGGCGACGCCGGCCGGCCGATCGTGCTCGACTCGCCCACCGCGCCCGCCGCCGTGGCGCTCACGGCCGTCGCCGACCGCCTGGCGGTACGCCGGGAGAGCCTGGTCGGCAAGCCGCTGGGCCTTCGCCCCGCCTGACGTGTCGTCACGTTCCTGCTGGCGACGCTCTGCTGTGCGAACGACGGACAACCCTGACCCAGGGCCGGCCGTGCTGCGTCACGACATCACGGAGCCGATCGTGACCTGCTGAACGTCCGCGGCGATCAGGTGGCGTCAGCGTCGAAGGTGCGGCGGGCGAGGGTGCCGGAGCCGTTCGGCGACGGGTCGGCGGCCGGCGCGGGCGAGCTCGCCGAGCCGGTGGTGCCGGAGCGCAGGTCGGCGGCGTCGGCCACCTCCTTGAGCTCCGACTTGATGCCGGTCAGGTCCTTCTTCACCTCGTTGTACACGCTCTGCAGGGGACGCCGCAGCGCCGCCTCGTCCTCCTCGCTGAGCAGGTGCTTGCGGATGAACGACTTCGGGTGCAGGTCTTCCAGCTTGATGTCGGTGCCCAGTTCGCGGCTCAGGTCGCTGGTCGCGTTGCGGGCCATGGCGCGCAGGCTGCGCAGCATCCGCAGCCCGTCGGAGATCACGGACGGCAGTCGCTCACCGAAGATGAGCAGGGCGAGCAGCAGTAGCGCGCCGATCTCCCACCAGTTCAGATTGTCGAACACGCGCCGTCCCCTCCACACGTCCCTGGAGGCAAGAGTAGGCGCTACTTGGCGTCGGCGGCGAGAGTGACCGAGGCGGTCTGCCGGCTGCCACCACGCAAGTACTCGACGCTGACCACCGAGCCGGGTGCATATTTGCGGACCAATGCGATCAAGTCGCTCGGTTCGCCGACCGGATGGCCGTCCAGCTTCGTGATCATGTCGCCCACCTGCAGTCCGGCCGCGGCGGCCGGCCCGTTGGGCACGACCGAGGTCAGCCGCACGCCGGTGCCGCCGTTGCCGCCGGTCACCCCGCCGACCTGGGCGCCGATCACGGTACGCCGGGCCGAGCCGCTGTCGATGATCTCCTGGGCGATCCGCTTCGCCTGGTTGATCGGGATGGCGAAGGCGAGGCCGATGTTGCCGGCGTCCTCGTCCTGTGCGGCGAGCGACTTGATCACCGAGTTGACACCGATCACCCGGCCCGCGGCATCGACCAGCGGGCCGCCGGAGTTGCCGTGATTGATCGCCGCGTCGGTCTGGATCGCCGCGTAGTAGCGCACCTGCTGGCCGGGCGTGCCCTCCTGCAGCGGCCGGTCCAGGGCGCTGACGATGCCGTACGTCACCGTGTTCGCCAGAGCCAGCGGCGAGCCGAACGCGAGCACCGGATCGCCCACGGCGACCGCGTCCGAGTTGCCGAACTCGACCGGGGTCAGCCCGGCACGGGAGACCTTCAGCACCGCGATATCCGACTCGGGGTCGCGGCCGACCAGCCGCGCCGCGGTGCTCTGCCCGTCGTCGAACGTCACCGTGGCGCGACCCCGCCCGTCGGTCACCACGTGGTCGTTCGTGATCACGTAGCCGTCCTCGCTGGCCACGAAGCCGGAGCCGAGGCTCACCCCGCCGCTGCCGAGCACCCGGATGGTCACCACGCTGGGCGTCACCTTCTTCGCCACCCCGGCCAGCGAATCGGGCGGTCGCTGTGCCAGCGCCGGCGCGTCAGTGGCCGAGCCGCCGAGGACGGTGCCCGAGGCGACGCCGCCCCGAACGGCGAACGCGTACCCGATCGCGCCGCCCAGGCCGCCGGCGAGCAACGCGCAGAACACGCAGACGAGTACGATCCGGCCCAGCCCCCGGGCCGGCCGGGCGTCCGGATCCGGCGCCGGCTCAAGCTCGGCGCGGGGCGTCACGGAGCGGACCACGACGGTGGCCGGCGCGTCGGGGTCACGCCAGGGGTCGGACTGCGCGTCCGACCACCACGGCGAAGGGGACTGGCCCGCCGGCCCGGACGCCGCCATGCCCTGCCCGCCCATATGGCGCGGGTTCCCGCCGTGGGTCACGTTCCTGCCTCCAGTCCGCCGTCCTCGTTTGTCACCGATCGGGTGGTGGCGTGCCGCCAGACGTTCCCCATCCAGGATCGCACGATTCGGCGTGGTCCATTCAGATCCACTACTGCCCTTGCCCGCCGGACCCGGGCCTGGAGCCGCCGCATAGCCTTGGTACCCACGAACCCTCAGCCACCCATGCTTCCGATCGCAGGAGGTGCGCTATCGCGCCGCATACCCACCTCCCCGCCAACCACTCGGCCGAGCGCGAGTTCGTCGAGGCGTTCGTGCCGGAGGACCTCGTCCTGCAGGCTGCGCGCAGCCTGGCCGCGGAGCTCGGGCTCACCCCGGTCACCCCGGGCGCGGGCGCGGTGCTGCGGATGCTCGCCGCCGCCAGCGGGGCCAAGTCGGTGGTCGAGATCGGCACCGGCACCGGGGTGAGCGGGGTGTGGCTGCTGCGCGGCATGCGCACCGACGGGGTGCTGACCACCATCGACCTGGACGGAGAGCACCAGCGGATGGCCCGGCGCATCTTCGCCGAAGCGGGCTACGCCCCCTCGCGTACCCGGATCATCACCGGCCACGCCCTGGACATGCTGCCCCGGCTGGCGGACGGGGCGTACGACCTGATCTTTGTGGACGCGGACGTGACCGAGTACGCCGGCTGTGTGGACGCGGCACTGCGGCTACTGCGGCCCGGCGGCCTGCTGGTGCTGGACGGGGCGCTGCCCGGGACATCAGCGGGTGACCGGCCGGGTGCCCGGGCCGGGGACCCGGCGGCGCTGGCCCTGCGTGAGGTGGTCCGGGCGGTGCGCGAGTCGCCGGAATGGGTACCGGCGCTGGTGCCGGCGGGGGAAGGGCTGTTGTGCGCCGTCAAGTCTCGCTGAGCCCGGTGAGCCAGCGCAGCAGCGTGCGGACGCCCCAGCCGGTCGCACCCTTGACCAGCTCCTGGTCGGCGCGGTCCGACCAGGACGGCGCTGACATGTCCAGGTGCGCCCAGTTCGGGCGCGCCCGGCCGGCGAACTCGCGCAGGTAGAGGGCGGCCAGGACCGACTTCGGCGACGTCTCGGGGGCGTGGTTGTAGTCGGCGACGTCGCTGCGGAGGTACTCCAGGTACTCCTCGACCAACGGCAGCCGCCAGACCCGCTCACCGGTTTGGGCCGCGGCGGCCGACAGTGCGGCCGCCAGCTCGTCGTTGTCGGTGTAGAGCGCCGCCGTCCGGGTGCCCAGCGCCACTCGGGACGCCCCGGTCAGGGTCGCCAAATCCACCAGGACGTCCGGCCGCAGCCGGCGGGCCGCGTAGGCCAGGGCGTCGGCGAGCACCAGCCGCCCTTCGGCGTCGGTGTTGTGGATCTCGCTGGTGGTCCCGCCGTAGTGCCGGACCACGTCGCCCGGCCGGAACGCGTCCCCGCCCATCATGTTCTCGGCCAGCGGGGCGAGCGCGGTGACCCGTACCCGCAGTCCGAGCGCGGCGGTGCCGAGCGTGGCGGCGACGACGGCGGCGGCGCCGGCCATGTCCTTGCGCATCAGCAGCATCGCGTCCCTGGGCTTGACGCAGATGCCGCCGCTGTCGAAGGTGATGCCCTTGCCGACCAGGACGACGTGGGTGCGGGCACCGCGTGGCCGCCAGGCCAGCTCGACCAGCCGCGGTCCGTTCGCCGAGCCGCCGCCCACGGCGAGAATTCCGCCGAAGCCTTCCGCCGCGAGCGCCCGGCGGTCGCGCACGACCAGCGAGACGTGCGGATGGCGTTGCGCGGCCCGGCGCACCTGGGCGGCGAACCAGGCCGGGCTCTTGCGCATCGACGGGGCGTTGGTCAGATCCCGGGCGAAGAGCGTGGCCCGGGCGGTCGCCTGGGCCACGCCGAGCGCCGCCTCGTAGCGGCCAGGATCGTCGACGACGAGCGTCACCTGGCGGAGCTTTGGCGCCTTCTCCGGCGGGTCGGTGGCGAGCCGGTACCGGTACGAGGCGAGCCAGAGCCCCTCGGCGAGGCCGCGCACCGCCTCGGGGGCGGCCGGCGCCGGCAGCCGCACGGCGACCGACGGCCAGTGGCTGGCGGCCCGCGCCACGGCCGCGCCCGCGGCCCGCCAGCCGGACTCGTCGCCGGTGCCGATCCCCACCGCGAGCACCTGGGCGGGCCGGCGCCCGGGCCGCGGCAGCAGGTGGGCGGCGCCGGCTCTGCCCGGTTCCGCCACGTCGGCCAGCAGGGCCGCCACCTCGCCCGCGAGATCGTCGGGGACGGCCGGCCAGCGGGCCGGCGCG
>JADGHA010000179.1 GCA_019689695.1 Micromonosporaceae bacterium
CCTCCGAGTCCTCCGGCGACGCCTCCGGCCGCCGGGGCGGCGGCGCGCTGGGCGTGGCGGTCTCGGGGGCACCGGCTGCGGATTCGCGCCCCTCGTCGTGCAGGTCTGCCAGCGTCTCTGTCAGATCCGCGGTCGCCGGCTCCTCGCGGCCGGCGCTCGCCGGAACGCCGTACTCCGGATACTCCGGGTAGTCGACGCCGTACCCGCCGGCCGCCTGCTCGTCGGCGGCCTCCTCGGCGTGCGTGGGGACGTCGTCCCACTGGATGCGGACCCGGCGAGGGTCATCCACGGCCACCATGATCGGCAGAGTGGAGCGGGCGACCGGCCACTTGGAGACCGGGACCCGCGGGTCTCGGACCGTGACAGCCGCGCTGGCCACCCCCGGGGCATCGATGGTCAGGTGCAGCTCGCAGCGCCCATAGGCGGACGAGGCCGGCGGCTCCGAGGCGCTGATCACGTACGCGGTGCCGGCGACGTACGCGCGCGCGCCGCCGCGCATGGCGGTGACCACCACCAGGCTCGCCGCGAAGATCATCAGGGCCAGGCCGAGCACCACGATCGACCAGTCGGCCATACCGGCCCCGGCGCTGACCACGAAGAGGCCGAAGACGCCAAGCACCGCGGCGGTGTACGCCCGCAACGGCGGAATGGGGCGGCGAGCATTCGCCACTGTGGACCTCCCCCCGGGGTTACCGCAAGGCTAGGCCCGGCAGACAACGGAGGGAAGACCCGACGCGCCGCGGTCCGGTACCGGACCGTTAGGCTGGCGGCGGTTGACCGGTGGCGTCCGCGAGCCCCGGCAGAACCCGGAAGGAACATTGATCGTGTCCAGCAGCCCGCCTACCGACCGAACCCTGGTACTGATCAAGCCGGACGCGGTCCGGCGCGGCCTCGTCGGCGAGATCCTCAGCAGGTTCGAGCGTAAAGGGCTGGTGATCGAGGCGCTGGTGCTGCGGACGATGGACGCCGCGCTCGCGGACCGGCACTACGCCGAGCACGTAAACAAGGAGTTCTACCCGCCGCTGAAGGCGTTCATGACCGGGGGACCGCTGGTCGCCGCGGTGATCGCCGGGGACCAGGCGGTCGACGTGGTCCGCGGGCTGGTCGGCGCCACCGACGGGCGTAAGGCGGCCGCCGGGACCATCCGCGGCGACTTCTCCCTGTCCAACCGGGAGAACCTGGTGCACGCCTCCGATTCGCCGGACAGCGCCAAGCGCGAGATCAGCCTCTGGTTCCCCGACCTGGCCTAGCTGTGGCCCAGCCGCCGGCGGCGCACCGGCGGGTACTGCCGGCCGCCGGCTGCGGTGGTCCGCCGCCCCCCGCGCGGGGGTCGTACCGTCCGGACGTACCTATCTTCGGTCGCTCGGAGCCAGCGGGCAATTCCCGATGTTGGCGGCGGAGTCGGCCCGGGCGCCTGCGGGGCAGCGATTCACGGAGACCGTCCCACCCCCGCGCTAGCGTCCGCGGCGACCGGAGGGGAGGTGGTGGCGATGCGCTGGTGCGACTTCGCGGCCGAGTGCCCAGACCTGGCGGGGATCGCCCAGGAGTGGATCGTCGATCAGCACATCCTGCTGCTGGGCACGTTGCGGGCGGACGGCTCGCCGCGGATCAGCGCGCTCGAGTGCGACCTGGTCGGCGGCGACCTGATGATCGGCATGATCTGGCGGTCGGCGAAGGCGCGGGACCTGCTGCGTGACCCTCGTATGACGGTGCACAGCCTGCCGCCTGGCAAGGACAACCCGGGCGGGGACCTCAAGCTCTACGGGCGTGCGCTGGCCGTCGAGGGCGAGCGCAAGCGGGCGTACGAGGGGAGATCTTCCAGCGGCTACAGTGGCGCCCGGACGAGCCGTACCACTGCTTCGCCCTGGACCTGGAGAGCGCGGGCTTCGTGCGGTTCCGCGACGGGGGCCGGGACGTCTGGCGGTGGCGGGCCGGCGGGTCGCTGCGCAAGCGGCGCCTGTCCGACAAGGCGGACGAGCCCCTGGCGGAGTAGTCGGCGGGTAGGTGCTGACCGGGCTGGCGCGTGCTAACCGGATGAGTGGCGCCGGCCCGGTGCGGTAGCCTTGGAGGCCACAGGCGTTGACCCGGCCATCACCGGTGAGCCTCCGGAAGAACGGGTGCCCGCCCCGGGCACCTCAGTAGAACCGGACGGGTCCGGCCCGTCACAGCCGGCCAACGAGCGGGCGCTCACGCCGTACGGCGGGGCGTCAAGCGAGGTGGTACCGCGGGCTCCGGCTCGTCCTCGCAGGTACAGACCGTGACATGGACGAGGAGAAGCGACCCGCGATGGCGTATCCCAAGGTGTCGAGCAGCCCCGACCTGCCCGCCGTGGAGCAGCGGGTGCTGGACTTCTGGGCGGCCGACAAGACGTTCCAGGCCAGCGTCGACCAGCGCGAGGGCGACGAGTACGTCTTCTACGACGGCCCGCCGTTCGCCAACGGCCTGCCGCACTACGGGCACCTGCTGACCGGCTACGTCAAGGATGTCGTGCCGCGCTACCAGACCATGCGCGGGCACCGGGTCGAGCGCCGGTTCGGCTGGGACTGCCACGGCCTGCCGGCCGAGGTGGAGGCGGAGAAGCAGCTGGGCATCTCCACCAAGGCCGAGATCCTCGACCTGGGCGTGGCGCGGTTCAACGACGCCTGCCGTACCTCGGTCCTGCGCTACACCCAGGACTGGGAGCGCTACGTCACCCGCCAGGCCCGCTGGGTGGACTTCGCCAACGACTACAAGACGCTCGACCTGAACTACATGGAGAGCGTCATGTGGGCGTTCAAGACGCTGTACGACAAGGGCCTGATCTACGAGGGCTTCCGGGTGCTCGCGTACTGCTGGCGGTGCGAGACGCCACTGTCCAACACGGAGACCCGGATGGACGACGTGTACCGGGACCGCACCGACCCGGCGTCGACTGTCTGGTTCGAGCTGGAGACCGGGGAGCGCATCCTCGCCTGGACCACCATGCCGTGGACCCTGGTGCCGAACGTGGCGCTCGTGGTCGGGCCGGACATCGACTACGCCGTGCTGGAGCAGGACGGCCACCGGTACATCCTGGCCGAGTCGCGGCTGCCGGCCTACCAGAAGGAGTTCGCCGGGGCGCAGCGGGTCGGCACGGTCAAGGGCAGCGAGCTGGTGGGTCGCCGGTACACCCCGCTGTTCGACTTCCTGGTCGAGCAGCTGGCCGACGTGCCGGCCGCGTTCACCGTACTTGCGGGAGACTTCGTCTCCACAGAGGACGGTACCGGCATCGTGCAGGTCGCTCCGTCGCACGGCGAGGACGACTTCAACGTCTGCACCGCGGCCGGCATCCCGACCATACTGACCGTCGACGACCACACCCGGTTCACCTCGATCGCGCCCCCCTTCGAAGGGCTGCAGGTGTTCGAGGCGAACAAGCCGCTGCTGCGCGAGCTCCGGGAGCGCGGGGTGCTGGTCCGCCAGGACTCGTACACCCACTCGTACCCGCACTGCTGGCGCTGCGACACGCCGCTGGTCTACAAGGCGGTGTCGTCGTGGTTTGTCGAGGTGACCCGGTTCCGGGACCGGATGGTCGAACTGAACCAGCAGATCGACTGGACACCCGCGCACGTCAAGGACGGCTCGTTCGGCAAGTGGCTGGCCAACGCCCGGGACTGGTCGATCAGCCGGAACCGGTTCTGGGGCTCGCCCATTCCGGTCTGGAAGTCCGACGATCCGCGGTATCCCCGAGTGGACGTCTACGGCTCACTGGCCGAACTGGAGCGTGACTTCGGCGTACGCGTCACCGACCTGCACCGGCCCGGCATCGACGAGCTCACCCGGCCCAACCCGGACGACCCGACCGGCCGCTCGATGATGCGGCGGGTGCCGGAGGTGCTGGACTGCTGGTTCGAGTCGGGATCGATGCCGTTCGCCCAGGTGCACTACCCGTTCGAGAACCGCGAGTGGTTCGAGCACCACTACCCGGGCGACTTCATCGTGGAGTACTTCCCGCAGGTGCGCGGCTGGTTCTACACACTGCACGTGCTGGCCACCGCGCTGTTCGACCGGCCCGCGTTCCGCCACTGCGTGGTGCACGGCAACGTGCTCGGCGACGACGGGCGGAAGATGTCCAAGAGCCTGCGCAACTACCCGGACGTCTACGAGATGTTCGACGCGTACGGCTCGGACGCCATGCGGTGGATGCTGATGTCCTCGCCGGTGCTGCGCGGCGGCGACATGCCGGTCACCGAGGCCGCCATCCGCGACGCCGTCCGGCACGTGCTGCTTCCACTGTGGAACGTCTGGTACTTCTTCTCGCTGTATGCCAACGCCGAGGGGTACCGGGCGCGCTGGCGCGTGGACTCGGCGGACGTGCTCGACCGGTACGTGCTGGCCAAGACCCGGGACCTGGTCGCCGACGTCACCCGGCAGATGGACGGGTACGACATCTCCGGTGCCTGCGGCTCGGTCAGGTCCTATCTGGACGCGCTGACCAACTGGTACGTGCGCCGCTCCCGGGACCGGTTCTGGCGCGGCGACCGCGACGCGTTCGACACCCTGTACACGGTGCTGGAGACGCTGTGCCGGGTGATGGCACCGCTCGCCCCACTGGTCACCGAGGAGATCTGGCAGGGCCTGACCGGTGAGCGGTCGGTACATTTGACCGACTGGCCCGCCGCTGACGCCTTCCCGGCGGACGCCTCGCTCGTCAGCGCGATGGATGCGGTCCGGGAGGTCTGCTCGGCCGCGCTGTCCGTCCGCAAGGCGCACGGCCTGCGCGTGCGGCTGCCGCTGCCGTCGCTGACCGTGGCGGTCACCGACGCCGAGGCGCTGCGCCCGTTCGCCGATCTGGTCGCCGACGAGGTCAATGTCAAGGAGGTCGTGTTCACCTCCGACGTGGACCGGTACTGCCAGCGCGTGCTGACCGTGGTGCCCCGGGTCCTCGGTCCCCGCGTGGGTGGCCAGGTCCAGCAGGTGATCCGGGCGGTGAAGGCGGGCGAGTGGTCCATGGCGGACGGCCAGCCCGTCGCGGCGGGCGTGCGGCTGCAGGAGGGCGAGTACGAGCTGCGGATGGTGGCCGCGGACGCCCCGCACTCGGCGCCGGCCGCCGGCGGCGTCGTGGTCCTGGACACTTCGGTCACGCCCGCGCTGGCCGCGGAAGGGCTGGCCCGCGACGTGGTACGGGTGGTCCAGCAGGCCCGCCGGGCGAAGGACCTGGACGTCACCGACCGGATCGAGCTGGTGCTGGACGCCCCTGACCAGGTGGCGGCGGCGGTCCGCGCGCACCAGGAGTTTGTCGCGCGGGAGGTGCTCGCCACGTCGGTCAGCTACGGCCCGGCGCCGGATGGCTTCACCGGGGAGGTCGGCGAGGGCGAGCAGGTGCGGGTCGCGGTCACCCGGGCGTGAGCGCGGCTGCCCTCGCCCAGGCCGGTGCCCTGGCTGGGTCTGGTGGTCTCGCTGGGTCTGGTGCCCTCGCTACGGCCGGTGCGCCAGATCCTGCGCGGCTGAACCAGCGGGCGTCGATCAGTCGGCAAACACCGACCAGCAGATGTCGTTGCGCAACCGCTGGTCGTCGAGCACGAGCCCCCGGATCGCCTCCGGGAGCTGGTCGCGCTGCCATCGGCACTCCAGCCGCCCTGCGGCGTCGCGGTCACCGTCCGGCGCGGCCGCACGTACAGCCTTGATCGCATAGGCGGCCGCGCCGAGTTCGTGCGCGGCGACGTGGGCGACGGCCGCCGCCTGGCCAGCCGCGTACGCGGCAAACCGTGGCGCCCCGCGCAGGTCTCGGGCCGCGCCCATGGCATGGCCGCCCGCCGCGCGCGCCTGCATCATCGTGACCTCACCACGCACCCAGGCGCGGGCGTGCTCGATCGCATGACGTGGTCGTGGGTCCTCAGGCCGAACCGACTCGAACAGGTGAAGGACGTGCTCCGCGCACGACGCCGCCCACAGGGCGAGGAGACGATGATCCGAGTCAGTCAGGGTCCCACCGCGCCGAAGTGTGATGAAGCGAGGGTCCCGAACCTTCGGGAGGATCACGGCCGGGCGCTCCTTCCAGGGACGGCATGCGTCCTCAACCGTAGCCTCGTTCGAGCGCCAGAGCCCGCCTCCGCTTCCCGCGCGCCAAGCTGGCACCGGCGTCCGCCATTGTCGACGAAGCGTGCGACGGCATGGGCGTACTCATGATCGGATGCCGGTTCGGGCAGCTAAAGTGGGTGCGTCACCTGAAGAATCGTTTTGGGGGCTGGTTGTCGTCGCTGTACTCGCTGGGCAAGCTGACCGTCGCCCCAGCCTTGCGCATCCTCTGGAGACCGAAGGTGACCGGGCGGGAGCACGTGCCGGCCACCGGCGGCGCCATCCTCGCCGCCAACCACCTCTCCTTCGCCGACCAGCTGTTCGTGCCGGCGGTACTTCCGCGGAAGGTCTACTACCTGGCGAAGGCCGAGTACTTCCGGGCGCCGGGCCCGGCCGGCGCGCTGGCGGCGGCGCTCGCCCACGGCCTGGGGCAGATCCCCATCGACCGCTCCGGTGGCCGGTCCAGCCTGGCCGCGCTCGACGCCACGCTGCCCGTGCTCCGCGCAGGTGAGCTGGTCGGCATCTTCCCGGAGGGGACGCGCTCGCCGGACGGTCGGCTCTACCGCGGGCGTACCGGGGTGGCCAAGCTGGCGCTCGACGCCGGCGTGCCGCTGATCCCGGTCGGCATCATCGGCACCGACCGGGTCCAACCGATCGGGGCCCGGGTGCCCCGGCTCGGCTACCCGGTGGAGATCCGGATCGGCAAGCCGCTGGACCTGACCCCGTGGCAGGACGCCGACCTGCCGATGGGTCGCATCCGCCGTGAGATCACCGATGCGCTGATGGCCGAGATCAGAGCGCTGACCGGGCAGGAGTATGTGAACAGCTACAGCCCGCGGCGTTCGCCGGGCTGACAAGTCGCCCGCGACCTGGGCCGGCGCGTCTGAGTGCCGGCGCCGGGCGCCCGCACGGCCCCGCACACCGCCGGCGCTCGAGGTGCGCCGGCCGCGCCGGCCGCCCCGGCTCAGGTCCGCGTGATGACCGCCGCCCGTAGGCCGCGCAGCAACGTGGCACTCTCCTCAGTAGAGCGCCCGGTGAAGATCGCCACGCCGATGCTGCCGTGGTCGGCCCAGCCGCACACCACCGTGCCGCCGCCCTCGGCCACGGCACAGCGCTGCTCGCCGCCGAGTGGTCCGGCGTCGAAGGCCCGCGCATCCGTGATATCGAGCCGGCTGAGCTTGCCCAGCGCGGACTCCAGGTCCTTTTTCGGGTCGAGGACCAAGCGGGCAGCACCGAGCAGCCGCACCTGGTTGGCGCCCGTCTCCGGCTCGGCGTAGACGGCGGCGAAGACGTCGTCGACGAGCAGGTACTCGCCCCGCACCCGGCGCTTCAGGTCCGCGGTCAGCCGCCGGCTGGCCGGGTCGTCCACTTTGACCAGGCCGGCAGCCTCCGCGGGCAGCGACACCCGCACCGGGTACTCCTCGACGAACGGCTTGACGATGAGCGCGGGGCACCCACAGCAGCATCCGACCGCGAGCAGGCTGGCCACCGCCACAACCCACGGCCAGCGCCGCCGCCTGCGCCTCGCCGTCCACCCTGGTGGCAGCCCCCAGCCCGGTGGCGGGACCCAGCCTGGCGGCGGCGCCCAGCCTGGTGGCGGGACCCAGCCTGGCGGCGGTGTCCACGGCGGGGATGGAGAAGTCCAGGCGGGCGGCCCGGGGAGTGGTTGCTCCGGGGCGGACCCGCCCAGGAGGGCGGCCAGTTCCTCGGCCGGCATGTCCAGTGTGGGCTCGGGCACGGCGCTGTCGTCGGCGCCTTCGGTTTGCGGGCGCCGGAACGGCCGGCGTCGCGTGGGGGAGGCCGGG
>JADGHA010000180.1 GCA_019689695.1 Micromonosporaceae bacterium
CCACCCCGGCGTCGACCGCCGCCCCCGCCCAGCCGAACGGGCACCTGCCGGCGCGGTCCGCCCAGGTGACCGCCGATGGTCCGGTCGCCGCCACCGCCCCGGAAGGTTGTCTCGGGCTGCGCTTCCCGGACGGCTTCATCTGGGGTGCGGCCACCTCGGCGTACCAGGTCGAGGGTGCGGCCAAAGAGGACGGCCGCGGCGACTCGATCTGGGACACCTTCAGCCGGACGCCAGGGAAGGTGCGCAACGGCGACACCGGTGACGTCGCCGCCGACCACTACCACCGGTACCTCGAGGATCTCGACCTCATGAAGGGTCTGGGCCTGCTGTCGTACCGGTTCTCCATCTCCTGGCCCCGGGTGCTGCCCGACGGTGCCGGCGAGGTCAACCAGCGTGGCCTGGACTTCTACCGGCGGCTGCTGGACGGGCTGCACGAGCGTGGCATCGCGCCGATGGCCACCTTGTTCCACTGGGACCTGCCCCAGGCGCTGCAGGACATCGGCGGCTGGGAGTCGCGCGAGGTGGCGTACCGGTTCGCCGACTACGCCGAGGTCGTGGCCAGCGCACTGGGCGACCTGGTGCCGGTCTGGCTGACCGTCAACGAGCCCAAGACCGTCGTGCAGAACGGCTACCTGTTCGGCAACCACGCCCCCGGCTTCCGCGACCCGCAGGCCGCCTACCTTGCCGCGCACCACCTGCTGCTCGGGCACGGGCTGGCGGTGCAGGCGCTGCGCGCCGCCGGTGCCGGCGGCCGGGTCGGGCCGGCCCTGAACCTGCACCCCTCGTACCCGGCCGACGACACCCCCGAGGCGCTGGCGGCCGCCCAACTGCTCGACGGTTACGAGAACCGGCTCTACCTGGACTCCATCTTCCGCGGCGGCTACCCGCAGGACGTGCTGGCCGATCTCGGCGAGGGGTCCCGGATGGTGCGGGCGATCACCGACGGCGACCTGAAGATCATCTCCGAGCCGGTGGACCTGCTGGCCGTCCAGTACTACTGCCCGTACTACGTGGACAGCACCGGACGGAAGATCAACAAGTGGCCCACCTCCGAGGCGTTCTGGCAGCAGATCTACCCGGACGGCATGTACGACATCCTGACCCGGGTCACCCGCGACTACGGCGACATCCCGCTCACCGTGACGGAAAACGGCATCCCCACGCCGGACGCGCTCGACATCGACACCGACACGGTGGACGACGCCGCCCGCATCACATTCCTGCGCGACCACTTCGCCGCGGCCCTGCGCGCCATCCGCGACGGCGTGCCGCTGGAGAGCTACCACGTCTGGTCGCTGCTGGACAACTTCGAGTGGGAGCAGGGGTACGAGCAGCGCTGGGGACTGGTCTACGTGGACTACGAGAGCCAGCGACGGGTGCTCAAGCGCAGCGCCCGCTGGTACCGGGACGTGATCGCCAGCAACATGATTTAGGTGGGGATCGTCCTCGGCACCTCCGGCTGGCAGTACCGCGACTGGCGCGGCCGGTTCTACCCGCCCGGCCTCCCGCAGCGGGAGTGGCTGCGGTACTACGCGCAGCGGTTCGCCACGGTGGAGGTGAACAACGCCTTCTACCGGCTGCCCGAGCGGGAGATCTTCGCCCGGTGGCGGGCGTCCACACCGGACGATTTCTGCGTCGCGGTGAAGGTCAGCCGATACCTCACCCATGTCAAGCGGCTGCGTGACCCGGCCGAGCCGGTGGCCAGGTTCCTGGACCGGGCCGCCGGGCTGGAGTCCAAGCTGGGACTGGTGCTGCTGCAGCTGCCGCCGACCCTCACCGCGGACGCCGACGTACTCGCCGGCGCCCTCCGCCGGTTTCCGTCCGCGGTACGGGTAGCCGTGGAACCCCGCCACCCGTCGTGGTGGTCGGCCCCGGTCCGGATCACCCTGGAGCGGCACGGCGCGGCCCTGTGCTGGGCCGACCGCGGCGGCCGCCCGGTCACTCCGCTGTGGCGCACCGCGGACTTCGGCTACCTGAGGCTGCACGAAGGGCGGGCTGCCCCGCGGCCCCGTTACGGCAGCCGGGCGCTGGCCTCGTGGCTGTCCCGGGTTGCTGCGACCTTCTCCGCGAAAGAGGCGGTCTACGCCTACTTCAACAACGACACCGGCGGCGCGGCCCTGGCCGACCCGGCGGCGTTGGCCCTTCTTGCCCGGCGAACCGGCTGGCCGGTCACCCGCGCCCCCGACGCCGCCACGCTGACATGATCGCGAACGAGCGGCGTTGCGGCGGTGGCGCCGCAGGCCCGGCCCGGAGGTGTCGACAGTGGAGAGTTTGACCAAGCGCCGAGCCTCGGCGGACGAGCTGGTCGCGATGGTCCGGCAAGCCTTCGGTGACCGGCATGCCGACGGGGCCACCTTCCAGGAACTGCCCGACGGCAGCTACAACGCGGCCTACCTGGTCACGCTCGCCGGCCCCGTCGACGGGCGGGACGGGAAGCCGGGTGCCGGAGCCTGCGACTTCGTCCTCAAGGTGGCTCCGGACCCGCGGCTGCGCCTGCTCACCCATGAGGTCGACCTGATGCGCACGGAGGTCGACTTCTACCGGTGGGCGGGGCAGGCTGCGGTGCCCGTCCCCGGCGTGGTCCACGCCGACTTCAGCCGCACCCTGCTGGAGACCGACTACGCCTTCTTCACCCGGGTGCCGGGCCGCCCCCTGCAGGCGGTCAAGGAGGCCCTCACCGAGCCCGAGCTGGCCAGGCTGCGGTCGCAGCTGGCCGGCATCACCGCCCGCCTGCACACGGTCACCGGCCCGGCCTACGGCTATCCCCTGCGCGCCAGCCGGAGCTGGCAGGGCAGCTGGCGAGCGGCGTTCGGCGCGATGGTGGACGACATCCTCGCCGACGCCCGGCGGCTGGGCAGCGATCTGCCCGCCCCGCCGGACCGGATCGGCGCGCTGATGCATCGCCACGACGGAGCGCTCGACGCAGTCCGCCGGCCCGCCCTGGTCCACTTCGACCTGTGGGACGGCAACGCGTTCGTCGAGCAGCGCCCCGACGGCACGTGGCGGGTGACCGGCCTGATCGACGGGGAACGCGCCTTCTTCGGCGATCCGGTGGCCGAGCTGGTCTCGCTGGCGCTGTTCCGCGACCTCGCCGATGCTCCGGAGATCCTCACCGGCTACCCGATAGAGCTGACCGAGGACGTCCGCCTGCGCCTCACCCTCTACACGGCATACCTCTACCTCATCATGGGCGTGGAGGGGGTGACCCGGGGCTTCGACTCCCCCGAGTACGCCAGATTCCGCCAGCGGGTGCTCGAGCTGCTCGACCGCCAGCTGGCCCGCCTGTGACCGGCAGGGGTGTCAGCGGGGCAGGGCGAGCTGCAGCTCGGCGCGCAGCGCCGGGGTGAGCATCTCGCCGGCCTGCTTGGCCAGGCGGGCCATCTCGTACCCGACCACCCCGATGTCGGCGTCGTGCGCGGCGAGCACGGCCAGGATGGAACCGTCCCGGATGGACATCACCAGGAAGTAGCCCCGGCCCATCTCCACCACAGTCAGCTTCACCTCGTCGCCGTCGAACAGCTGCGCCGCCCCGGCGGTGATGCTGTACAGGCCGGAGGTGACCGCGGCGAGCTGGTCGGCGTTGTCCCGGGGCAGGCCGTCGGAGACCGCCACCAGCAGGCCGTCCGAGGAGACCACGATCGCGTGCGCCACCCCGGGAACTCGTCCAGCAAACGCACTGATCAGCCAGTTGAGGTCGCGAGCCGCCTGGCTCAGGTTCGGGTGGTCCGTCTGCTGCACTACCGCTGCTCCTCCTCGTACCGCTGGTTCGGGGCCCAGTCCTCCTCGTCGCCGGTGCGGAACACCGGCACCACCGCTGGCCCCCGGCCCGCCGTCGCCCAGTCCAGGCCCTCCGCCTGGGCCTGCCGGACGCCGCCGTAGAGGCGGGCCAGCGCGCTACCGACCGCCTCCGGGTCCAGGTCCGCGCGCGGCGCCGGTGCTGACCGGCGACCGGACGCGTCCTGCGCGCGCAGCTGCGCCATCGGGACCCGCAGCGGCAAGCCACGGTCGGAGACACCACCGGTCACCGGCACCTCCGGAGGTCCCTCGGGCAACCGCCCGGCCGGCCGGGACGGCTGCGCCGCACTGCCCGGCACCGGGCGCGACCACCACGCCGTGCCTGCCGATCCTGCCCGCACACCGGCGCCGAGCACATCCTCCGCCCGGGTCGGCACGCCGCGCCATCCGGGTCGCGCTTCCACCGCCGCGGGCCATCGCGACCCGGAGCTGCGCATGTTGGCGATCAGCGCCGGGATGCCGGAGGTCGGCGCGTCGACCGGCTCCGGCCGGGCCGGCGCCGGCACGAGCAGCTCGGGCGGCAGCCACACGCTCGCCACCAGCCCTCCGCCGGGGGTGGGCCGGTGGCCACCCGGCAGACCAGGCCGCAGCTGCACCCGGATTCCGTGCCGTGCGGCCAGGTGGCTGACCACGACCAGGCCCATCCGCTCGGCGACGGCGACGTCCACCAGCGGCGGCGTGGCGAGCGTCTCGTTCGCCTCTTCCAGCGCCTGGGCGCTCATGCCGATGCCGCCGTCCGCGACCTCGATCAACGCCCCGCCCGCCTTCGCGTCCCGCTCGGCGGCCGCGGCCCGCCCGACGGCCGGCCCGCCCGTGACCAGCACCGCGCTGTGCGGCGGGGAGAACGCGGTGGCGTTCTCCAGCAGCTCCGCGAGCAGGTGCGCCACGTCGCCCACGGCCCGGCCGACCAGGAACAGCTGGTCGTCCACGTCATGCTGGACCCGCGGGTACTGCTCGATCTCGGCCACCGCGGCGAGCACCACAGTGGAGAGTGAGACCGGCTCGGTCCACCGCCGCCGTGACTCGCTGCCGGCCAGGACCAGCAGGTTGTCGTCGTTGCGCCGCATGCGCGCGGCAAGGTGGTCGAGCTGGAACAGGTTGGCCAGCTGGTCCGGGTCGCTCTCCCCGCGCTCCAGCTGGTCCAGCAGCTCCAGCTGGCGCTCCACCAGCACCTGGCTGCGCCGGGCCAGGTTGACGAAGATGGCGTTCACGTTGCGACGCATGGTGGCCTGCTCCACGGCGAGGTGGACCGCGCTGCGGTGGACCGCGTGGAAGGCCTCCGCCACGTCGCCGATCTCGTCGGCCGATTGCACGACCGGCGCCTCGATGTCCGTGGTGGGGTCCGCGGCATCGCCCTGCCGCAGGCGCTCCAGCAGCCGCGGCAGCTGCAGCTGGGCCACGGTCAGCGCCTGGCCGCGCAGCTGGCGCAGGGACCGCGCCATCGACCGGCCGATCGCCACCGAGGCCGCCATCGCGGCGAGCAGCACCAGCAGGACCAACCCGGCGACGACCACGGTCTGCCGCCACTGCGCGGCGCTCGCCCGGTCCGCCCGGCGCACGGCGTTGTCGACCAGCTCGGCCTCGACCTGGCGGACCAGGTCGTGCTCGGCGGTGCTCGCCGTCCACCACTTCGCCGGGTCCAGGTCGACCACGTCGTTCACGGCCGTCGCGGTGGCGGCCTCCTCCAGCTTGCCCGCCTCCTGGGCCTCCGGCGCGGCCAGCGCGCGCTCGTACCGCTCGACCTGCGCCTCGGTGGCCGCGGCGCGGAACTGGGCGAGCGCGGCCAGCTGCTGGGCGCGCAGGTCGGACAGCTCCACCTTGTCGCTGCCGACGTACCGGCCGGCGCTGGCCACCGCGAACAACCGGCCGCGCAGCAGGGAGTTGACCTCCTTCGCCCGGGCGAGCTCCACATAGGCCAGTACCGGCTGGCTCAGCTCGCGCTGTGCGTCGCCCGGCGACGGCTGGGCGAGCAGGTCGAGCAGGGAGCCGATGATGCGGGTGTAGCCGTCGGAGACCGAGGCGCCGCGCAGGCCGCCGCCGAGCACCCCGTCCCGGAGCTGGCCGAGCTGGGTGAGCTGCTCGTTGACCGCGGAGAGCGCCGAGCGCCAGGCCGCCGAGCCGCCATCGTGGTGGCGGGCGGCGGCCCGGTACGCGTCCACGCTCGCGTCCACCGAGCGGTGGATCGGTTCGAGCACGGCAGTGAGCCGGGCACTGGCCTGGCCAGGGGTCGCGGTGCTGCCCAGCGCGGCCAGTTCGCCGAGCGTCCGGTCGCGCTCCAGCTGCAGCTCGTGCACGAGCGCGGTCACCTGCCGGGCCAGCCCGACCTGGCCGGCGAACTCGTCCAGCTGGCTGGCCCGGCTGGCCACGGTGCCGGTCTGCAGGCCGGCCAGAATCAGGAACGCCACCGAGGGGACGACCAGCACCGCGGCGAGCTTGGTGCCCACCCGCCAGTCGCGCACCCGGAACAGGGAGGGCTGGCGCGGGCCGGGTGGCGCGCCCGGCGGACGCCCGCGGCGGTGCGACCCGACGGACATGTCCGGCCGTCTCTGGTCAGCGGCGACCACGCGTCCCACCTCTTCCCAAGAATCAGCCGATCCACCCCGCCCGGTCATCGGTCATCGGTCATCGGTCATCGTGATGATAGGGCCACCCGCGCCGCGCCGAGCGCCCCGGCTTCCGGCTCGACCAGGTCGGAGACGGCCCGCGGGGCGAGCGCCACCCGGAATGCCCGCCGCCACCACGCCGACTGGGCCACGGCCCGGCCGGCCAGCACCACGTCCACCAGCGCGTCGCCACCCGCGGTGCGGGTGGTCTCCAGCTCGGCGAGGTCCCGCGCCACCATCCGGCACACCCCGTCCATCAGCCCGGCCCAGATCTGCACGGCCGAAGTGGTGATGCCGAGCCCGCGCAGCTCGCCGGCGCCCGGCGGAGCGAGGCCCGGCGGCCGGTCGCCGGCCAGCCGGGGGTCGGCCCACACGCCGGTGCCCGGCTCGATCCGCGCCAGCGCCGCCTCCAGCGCGGGACCCTCCGGCAGCCGCAGCACCGACTTGGCCCATCGGAAGAGATTCCCGCCGGCCGAGTACGCGGCGCCGGTCACCACCCGCTCGTGGTCCACCCGGTACCGCCACAGGGTCTGTGGCAGATGCGGCAAGGTGGTGCCCGGCGGGCAGTGCTGGACCAGGCGTACCGCCGCCGAGGTGCCCACGTTGACCGCCGCGCGGTGCTCGTCCTCGCAGCCGGCGCCGAAGTTGGACGCCGCGCCGTCGCCGATGGTCGGCGCCCACAGCGCGTCCCGCAGCGCCGGCCAGCGGCGGGCGTAGGCCGGCGCCAGCCGGCCGCGCCAGCCGGCCGGAGCCAGTTCGGGCAGCTCGCCCTCGCCGACCCCGGCCAGCTGCGTGGCCTCCGCGTCCCAGCGCAGCTCGGCCAGGTCAAGCATGCCGGTGCCGGACGCCATGGACACCGACATCGGGACGCCGTCGAGCAGGTCACTGAGGATCAGCTCGGGCAGGCCGAGGAAGCGCACCACCCGGGCGCCGAGGTGGGCGCGCAGCCACGGCAGCCGCACGGTCCAGTAAATCCGGTGCCACCAGGCGCCGGTCCGCTGGTGGAAGGCCTCCGGATCCGCCGGGCCGGGCACGCCGGGCCCGGCCGCCGGCCGGGTGTCCAACCAGGTGACCACCGGCCCGAGCGGCTCGCCCCGGGCATCGATGGGTACCACCGAGTGCCACTGCGCGGACGTGGCCACCAGGGTCACCCCGTCCAGCGCCCCACGGGCGTGAAGCTCGTCGATGCATTCCACCAGCGCGCCCTGGTACGCCTTGCCGTCCAGCGTGCCCGTCCCGGCCTCGTCCACATCGACCGTCACCGACCGGCGCACCACCGGTCCCGGCCGGCAGTCGGGCAGCACCATGGCGCGCACCGACGAGGTGCCCATGTCCACGGCCAGGACGAGATTGGCATCCACCGATGTATTCGCACCCGCCTTCGCGTCCCACCCGGGTGGTGTCCACCCGCCTTCCGCCCGGG